>JAOPWA010000415.1 GCA_025965915.1 Dactylosporangium sp.
CCAGAGCGACCAAGCGCGGCATCCCGGGAAGAGGTGACCTCGGCACGAGTTCAGCCGCCGTGCCGACCACGTTTCGCCCCTCCGCGAAGTGACAGGCGCTCGGGTGTGCCGAACCCTCCCGTACCACCAGCGCCGGTTCCCGCTCGGCGCAGATCTCCCGGGCCTTCCAGCACCGGGTACGGAACCGGAACCGGCATCCGCTCGATGGCGCCACCTCGAACGGCCATCGCCGTGGGGCCACTACGCCGACCTACGCCGCCGCCTCGACCCCTTCACCGAACACCTCATCGAGACGATCGACAGCACTCACCACTGACGCCAGCCCCGACCGCCGAACGACTTCCCCTGCACCGACAAGCCCCGGCGGCGTGTGACTTTGCACGTTAGTTGGCGGATGGGCGGCGCTCGTCGATGGCGTTGGTCGACCGGTGCTGATCGACGTGTGTGTTGGCGCATCGAGCTGCCCAGAGGATCGAGGCGGTCTAGAGATCGCTTTCCCTTGACGAGCGGACCATGAACGTCAGGCCGACGACGGCGAGCAGGCCGAGCGCGGCCGGGATGATGAATACGTGCGGCAGTCCGATGACGGCGGCGCCGACTCCTCCAGCGGCTCCGCCGAAGGCGGAGGCGAGCGCGGTGCAGCTGAGGAAGATGGCGGATGCGGTGGCGACCGCGGTCGGCAGGAGGCGTTGCGCGACGATGATGCCAAGGGCGGCGAAGATGCCCCACACGGCGCCCATGAAGATCTGCCCGGCGAAGAGGCCGGCCGGGGTGCCGGTGACGGCGAAACAGATGTTGGCCGCGACACCGAACCCGGCGCCGAGGATCATCAGCCGCATCATCCCGGTCCGGCGGGCCACCAGTACGGCCAGCGGCATGAGCACGATCTCGACGAGCGGCTGGATGCCGATAATCGCGCCGCTCAGCCCGGCGGCGAGATGCAGCTGGTCGTTCATGTAGATCGGCAGATACGCGTACTTGATCGGCTCGCCCGCGTACACAAGCACGTAGAGGGTCGTGAAGGCCAGCAGCGGCACCATAGCCCGCAGGCCCGGGCTGCGGCTGGTGGAGTCCGGTGCCCCCTCGGCCGAGGGTGCGGCGGCCGGGGTCCGCTGCGTTCCGAGCGGCACCACCTGGACAAGGGTGCAGATCGCCGTCGCAACGAGCATGGTGCGCAGGGACGTCTCAGCGGCCAGGAACGATCCGGCGACCGGGCCGATCACCCAACCGCCGGTCAGGGCCATCCGCACGAGGGCGACCACCCCGTCGTTGCTCGCGTTGGGGTGGGCCTGCTGTTCGTCATGGATGGCGGCGAAGAGTTGCGACGTGGCGGCGCCGCCGAACGCGCCGATGACCGCGCTGACGACGTAGGGCATCCACAACTGCGTCGAGCACGCGATAGCCAGCCAGCCCACGAACCCGGCCACCGCGCAGACGCGGAACAGGCCCAGGCGGCGGCCGGTGCGATCGGATCGCCGGCCGACCAGATAGCCGGCCACCGGCGCCGTCAGATTCGTCAGGTAGAACAGCCCGGCGGCAGTCAGGGACGCATGCAGATTGTTGACCAGGAACAACGCGATCTGCGGTGCGGCCGCTGAAAACCCGAGCGCCGACAGGAACACCCCGATCGTGGCACCACGGTAGAGCGGCGAGGCGAGCGTCAGCCGCAACGCCGACGTGCGTGCCACCGGCCCGTCCAGCGCCACATCCACGGGTTCGACGTGCTCGGGAAGTGCCATCCGCCGCTCCCTCCAATCCGTTCGGGGCAGGGACCCGGCGGAGATTCTTCCAGTGGAAGAATTCAGAGGCAAGACGCGCCTCAGTGGCCCCCGGCGGCCGCCTCCGGTGGCGGCGACGATGGCAGCAGCCGCTCCAACAGGGCAAGCGCGCGCCGCACGTCCACCGCGTCGGGGTCGAGCAGCCACTGCAGTTGCAGACCGTCGGACGCGGCGATCACCAGGGCGGCTGCATCTTCCGGGTCGATGTCCGCCGCGATCGTGCCGGCACGTTGCCCGGTCCGGATCCGTTCGGCGAGGTCGGCACGCAGCTGCTGGAATCGTTCCCGTACGAACTCCCGGGTCAGCGGATGCTGCTGTCCCTGCAGGGCGTCGGTGGTGAGCGTGGCGTACAGCTCGACCAAGCCGGGAATCGACCGGTTCCGCTCGGCGCTGCGCTCGATCACCGCGACCGCCGAGACCTCCTCAGGCTCCGGAGGTTCGTACTCCAGCCGCTCGTGCGTCCGATACACCTCGACCAGCAACTCGTCTCGGGACGGGAAGTAGTAGCGCAACGCAGCGTGCGTGACCCCGATCGCATCACCGATCGCCCGCAGCGACGCCCCGACACCACGCTCGGCGAACAGCTCGATCGCGCGCGACAGGATCTCCGCGCGCCGCTCCGACGCCTTCCGGTACGACCGCTCCCGCCCCTCCGCACGATCATTCTCCACCCGCGCATCCTACGGAGAGCATCCGAACTGGCCACGAACCGCGCACCGCGGTGAGGAGATCTCGGGGCGGATATTGCCGAGCAGGCCGGCGAGACATCGAAGCCGACTCGCGCAATCGACGCCCGTTCGCGGTCCGCCAACTAACGTGCAAAATCTCCGCCAACTGTCACGCAAAGTCACACGGCGGCAGAGCCGTCGCCGCCAAGGCCCGCCATCTATCGCTGGTAACCGCCACCTATCGCTGGCAGTCACAGCCCCACGCCTGTCTCGGCCGTCTCCACGGCCGCCATCCGACTTGATCGCGGGGGCCTTCGAAGCGTTCATCAGTGCACGCCCGAACTCATCTACCCGACAGGGCAGCAACCCGAAGGGAGTCGTCAATGGACAACAAGCGC
>JAOPWA010000030.1 GCA_025965915.1 Dactylosporangium sp.
CGAGCTACCGGGATTCCGGCGCTTCTACAGCGCCGACTGTTTCGGCAACCGCCTGGAGTTTCTCGCTCCGCTCGACGACATTCCGGTTTGATGCGGTTCCGAGGGCGACGCCAGCGACCGGGCCGCCAGCACGCACGTGTCATCCTCCGGATTGGCCTGGTGCAACCCGGCCAGCAGCTGGGTCAATGGCTGGTCGGACACGGCCGGGATCGCGTCGGCGATGGCCTTCACCACCTGCCCCAGCCCCTCGTGCACGGTGCGACCGGGCCGCTCCACCAGACCGTCCGTATACAGCAGGAGCAGGTCGTCCGCGCCCATCGGTACCGTCGCTGTCGCATACGTGGCGTCCCGGACGGCACCCAGCAGCAACCCGCGCGGGCGGGGCAGCGGAGCCGGCACGCCGGCACGAGCCAGCAACGGCGCCGGGTGCCCAGCCTGGGCCCAGGTCAACGACTGTCGCACCGGGTCGTAGCGGGCGACCACGGCCGTGGCGGTGGCACCGTCGTCGGCGTCGAACAACACCCGGTTGAGCAGCCGCAGCAGCTCGGCGGGCTCGGTCGTCGCCGCCGCCAACGCGGCGAGCGCGTGCCGTAGCCGGGCCATGGTCGCGGCGGCCGGCAGCCCGTGACCGGCCACGTCGCCGATCGCCAGCATCGTGCGCCCACACGGCAGCGCCGCGGCGTGATACCAGTCGCCGCCGATCCGCGCGAGCTGCTCCGCGGGCAGGTACCGGACGGCGACCTGAACCCCGGGCAGGTCCACCGGTACGTCGAGCACCGGCAGGATCATCTGCTGTAATTCGACCGCGAGCCGATGCTCGGCCTCCAGGCTGCGCCGGTGCTCGGCCAACTGGCGCTGCACGTCGCCGAGGCGCTCGCGGGCCTCCTCTCGCACGGTGACGTCCTGCACCATGCCGTAGACGCCCAGCGTTCGGCCGGCGGCGTCACGGATCGCCTCCCCGTACGAGCGGAGGTACTTCACCGCTCCGTCCACCCGGACGCGATACCCGACATCCATGCGCTCGCCACCCTCGATGAGCGCAGCCATGGCGCCGGCCCATTCCGCCGCGTCCTCAGGCAGCACCAGCCCCCTGATCGCGTCCAGCGCGAGCGGACCGCCGGCCGGGTCGGCGCCGAAGATCTGGTATATCTGGTCCGACCACTGGGCCCGGCCGGTGAGCAGATCCCGCTCGAACCAGCCCAGGTTGCCCAGCCGCTCGGTGCGTGCGACCCGCTCGGCCTGGCGCTGCCGCTCGTCGTGTCGGGCCCAGGAGACCAGCACGCCGGCACCCAGGCGGCTGACGCGGAACGAGTACACCGCCTCGGCCGGGATACCGCCGGTGACCTCGACGTACGTGAACGGGCCGACCTCCCGCGTCTGCCCGCCCGTCAGCACCTGCTGGTAGGCCGTCCACAGCGGACTGTCGCCGATCGTCGGGTAGCACTCCAGGATTCGCAGCCCGACCAGCTCGCCGCCGCGCCGGCCCGCGACGTCGATCGCCTCCGGACTGGCCGCCTCGATGACGTAGTCGACGACCTCACCGGCATCGTCGTGCACGGGTGACAGCACTGCCGCCGACGCGGGCAGCATGTCGAGGACGGTCTGTACGCTCGCGAGCCATCCGCCCCAGCCCTCGTCGACCGGAGCGGTGGCCAGCAGTTGGCGCAGCCGCCCGGCCCTGGTCGCGGCGGCGCGGGCCACGCTGCGCCGGGTCGCGGTGTCGAACGCGCACGGGGTCTCCCACAGCACGCCGATGAGGCCGACGACCCGGACCCCGGAGCGCACCGGAAGCCAGGCCCGCGAAGGCCAACAGTCCCGATCGCCGATGAGCAGATACTTCTCCCGGGCCCGTACCAGGTCAGGCAGCCAGATCGCCCGCCCGCTGGTAGCAGCCGCCATTGCGGCCGTACCGACCTGCGGCGGCACCCGCTGCCACTGGGACACGACCTGCGCCGGAGCGTTGGCCGTACCCACGATCCGCAGGGAGCCGTCCGGCTCGATGGCCATGAGGATGATCGCGGCGGCGCCGGTCGACGCCGCGAGCCGGTCACGCAGTTCCATCGCCAGCTCGCGCAGCCCCGCTGCGGTTTCTGACGGGATCCAGGCCGGCTCCATGGGTCTCCGCCCCACCGTTACCGGGTCATGGGCGGTGCCGGCCGGTCGATGGCGGACGCGTCGCCGGATCGAGCCGCCGCGGGCCGCGCCACGCCGAACAGTTCGGCGAGGCCGGTCAGGCGCAGATGCTCGTACACGGTGCGGTTCGCGTTCACCACCCGGTAGCGGGCGCCTATGTTGCCCGCCTGCCGGTACACGATGACGAGAACCGCGATTCCGGACGAGTCCAGGAACGTGACGGCCGCGAGGTCGACACGGACGACGGTCGGCGCGGCCTCGGACACGGCCGCGCGGATCGTCTCCCGTACGGAGGACGAGTTGGCGAAGTCGATGTCGCCGAACAGCGACACCTCCAGCGTGCCGTCGCCCAGGTCGGTGATGCGAACCGGCTCGTCCATGCGCCCTCCCGAGTAACCAGGCCGTCGCGGCAGCATATCGAGTACCGGACGTGGACACACCGATGTCAAGCCCCGCGCGAATGCGGGGGCGTCAGGCCGCTGCGGCGACCGCCTCCGACGGGACAAGGCCGAGCAGGACGAGTTTCTCGATGATCGCCTCCGGCGGGAACGGCTTGATCACGTACTCATGGGCACCGGCCGCGAGCGCGCGCACCACATTGTGGTTCTCGCTCTCGGTGGTGACCATCATCAGTGACATGCCCCGCCAACGTTGGTCGCCGCGGACCGCCTTGATGAAGTCGAGTCCGTTCATCTCGGGCATGTTCCAGTCCACCAGCGCGAGGTCGGGTACCTCGTCGGTGGCCAGGAGGTGATCGAGCGCCTCCCGACCGTTGCCGGCCTCGTGTACCTCGAAGCCCAGCGGTAGCACGATGCGCTTCAGGATCGACCGCATCGCGCGGGCGTCGTCGATGATCAGGGCGCGCACGCCATCACCTTTCGTCGTCGGCGCGGGAAGCAGCCTAGTGCTGCCCGCCGGCACCGATAAGTCATCGGTGCGGCGCGGCGTTTCCTGAGGACTTCCATGGAAGGCTCCAGTACCCCACCGCACCGATGACTTCGCGGCCCTACTGGACGCCGACGCGTTCGCGATGTGCGACCTCGTCGTCCGCCTCGACCGCGCTGTCCGGTATGCGCTGCGGCTCGATGTCGGGTAGCTCGACCAGGCTCTCCGAAACG
This sequence comes from Dactylosporangium sp., assembly GCA_025965915.1. Classification (GTDB taxonomy): domain Bacteria; phylum Actinomycetota; class Actinomycetes; order Mycobacteriales; family Micromonosporaceae; genus Planosporangium. The sequence continues at coordinate 3,252 of JAOPWA010000030.1, forward strand.
GACTCGACCACGCTGTCGGCCACCCGGTCGACCGGATCGGGCGCGATGCCCAGCACTCCACCGGCGTTGACGACCTGTCGAGCGTGTTCAACCGTTGGGCACGGAAAGTAGAGCCCGCAGTGCCCGCACAGTGCCGACTCCCCCGTGGCACCGTCGGCGACGTGTGCTGCCAACAGGTCGAGCGCCGTGCGCACCAGGGCGCTGTCCGGCTTGAGGAACTGCCGTCCGTCCATCCGGATCACCTGCTGCGCGCCGGTCGCCCCCGGTCCCTGCATGTCATCCACTTCTTCTTCCCCCCTTGTAATGAATCGCGCGCCGTCCCTCGGCGCACGACCCAGACGCGACCGTCCCCAATCCACTGGCGGTGAAACCGGCCAATAGATCACGGATTGATGACGGTTCACGGTCTCGCCGATACTCTGCGGGCGGCGCAGCGGAGAGTGTTCGTTCACCGAACAGCGGGTAGGAATTTCTGTTTGGCAGTTGCGGAGCGACCCGGACTGCGGCATGGTGACTGATGCCGCTGAAGGGCGTGACTACGAGTCATGTCCATCGGTCGAGGGAAGCGCGGCGACACAAGCCAAGGTCGCGACGGTCAGTTCAGCAGGATCCGGGTCGCGACCCCGTGCCGGCCAACAATGACCGGAAGGAGCGTCGGCGGTGAGGTACACGTTGCACTGGGGCCGTGACAACGCACGGCGTATCTCTACAGTCGCGGAACTTGAGAGTCTGCTCTCATTTCTCACTACTGTGCGTGGCCGCGAGGGCGCGCCCCACGGTGTCGACCTGCTGCCGGCCGGCGCGGCCGGCGGCGGCCTCCAACTCGGAATCGGCCATCCCCACCGCGCCTTCGTCGTGTGGCTGGAGGCGGGCAGCGGCACCTATCCGGGGGCAGGCGGCAGCTACGGCATCGATGACGACCTCGATGCGTGGCCCGAACCGATCGGCTTCGAGTGCGGCGTCGAGGTCGTTGACTTCAAGCCGGCCTGGACCCGGGTGACGCCGCGGCAGACCGTAGCGGCCGCCCGCGAGTACATGCTGACCGGCGCGAAGCCGACCTTCCTACGGTTTGACCCCGACGCCTGATCGGCACAACTTCCTGACGAGAATCGTGGCCTCAGAAGGGTCTGAGACCACGATTTCCGGGAAGCTGCGCCGATCGTGGGGACCGGAGACGCCGCAGGCTCAGCGCTGCTCGATCGGGACGAAGCTGCGCTCGGGCTGGCCGACGTACAGCTGGCGCGGCCGGCCGATCTTGGTGTCCGGGTCCTCGATCATTTCGCGCCACTGCGCGATCCAGCCCGGCAGCCGGCCGAGGGCGAACAGCACCGTGAACATCTTGGTCGGGAAGCCCATCGCCTTATAGATCAGGCCGGTGTAGAAGTCGACGTTCGGGTAGAGCTTCCGCTCGACGAAGAAGTCATCGTGCAACGCGACCTCCTCGAGGCGCATCGCGATGTCGAGCAGCGGGTCGGGCTTCTCCATACGCCCGAGCACCTCCTGCGCCGCCTTCTTCACGATCGCGGCCCGCGGGTCGTAGTTCTTGTAGACGCGGTGGCCGAAGCCCATCAACTTGATGCCGCCCTCGCGGTTCTTCACCTTGCGCACGAACGTCTCGACATCGTCGCCGCTGGCGTGGATCGCCTCGAGCATCTCCAGCACCGACTGGTTGGCGCCGCCGTGCAGTGGCCCGAACAGGGCATTGACGCCGGCGGAGACCGACGCGAAGAGGTTGGCCTGGCTGGAGCCGACGAGCCGGACCGTCGAGGTCGAACAGTTCTGTTCGTGGTCGGCGTGCAGCACGAACAGCATGTCGAGCACGCGCGCGACGACCGGGTCCACTTCGTACGGCGTCGTCGGTACGCCGAACGTCATCCGCAGGAAGTTCTCGACGTAACCGAGCGAGTTGTCCGGGTAGAGGAGGGGCTGGCCGATCGACTTCTTGTACGCGTACGAAGCGATCGTCGGCACCTTGGCCAGCAGCCGGACGGTGGAAAGGTCGACCTGCTCGCGATCGAACGGGTTCAGGTTGTCCTGGTAGAAGGTCGACAGCGCGCTGACCGCCGAAGACAGCACGGGCATCGGGTGGGCGTCACGGGGGAACCCGTCGAAGAAGCGCCGCATCTCCTCGTGCAGGAGGGTGTGGTTACGGACCCGGTTGCTGAACTGGTCGAGCTGCGCACTCGTGGGCAGCTCGCCGTAGATCAGCAGGTAGGAGACCTCGAGAAAGGAGACCTTCCCGGCGAGCTGGTCGATCGGGTAGCCGCGGTAGCGCAGGATACCGGCATCGCCGTCGATGAAGGTGATCTCGGACGTGCAGGAAGCGGTGTTGACGAAGCCCACGTCGAGGGTGACATGGCCGGTTTCTTTGAGCAGCTTGCTGATGTCGAGCCCCGCGGGCCCCTCGGTGGCGTCATGCGCCGTCAGCGGTAGCTGGCCGTTGGCGTATTCCAGCTTGAAGTCCGTCATACCTGCTCCTCAACCGCTCCGCTTTTTCCCACTCGCCGTCGGCGTGTCGATAAATCCTCCACCTCACCAGTCTGCCGCAGCGTCCCGGATCACAAACTGTAAGGGGAACCACTCCCTTACTCTTTGAAGTCGTTTGACTACGACAATTGTGCTTACTGAGGCGGCGCGACGCCGTTGTTTGCTCGTCACTTCGGCGGGGCACGTGAAGAGTGCCTGCGACGCCGGGGGGCTACTGGGCGGGGGCGTCGATGTCCTCGCGCGGCGGACCAGCGGAACATGGCGCGCCGCCGCGTACGTGCCTCCAGACGGCATGCGGCCGCGCGCGGTGGCCCGCGGCGGGTTACGCTCTTGCCGAAGTCGATCTGGAAGGTCAGGTGCGATGACGAGCCAACTGGTGTACTCGGACGAGGAGTGGGGGCTGCTCGTCGGCCTACCCCAGTCGGTCATGGTGGCCGCTGTCCTCGCCGAGGGTGACAGCACGAACCGGACAGCTACCGAGAGCAGTGCCGGCCTCGACGCCATCGCCGCCGGGCGCGACTCCGGCAGCACGCTGGTCCGCGACGTCGCGCTGGAGTTGGTCTCCAGGCTGGGTGACCCGGAAACCGGTGAGCTGCCGCCGGTGCTGGAGATGGGCACCCGCGAGGTTGACCTGGGCGAGGTCCTGGACCGGGCGCGTGCGGCCACCGACCTGCTCACGGCGAAAGCCGGGCCGGGCGAGGCCGCCGCCTACCGGCACTGGCTCGTGGGCATCGCCGACCAGGTCGTCAACGCGGCCAGGTCCGGGGGTTTCCTCGGCATCGGCGGGTCCTGGGTCAGCGAATCCGAGCGCCATTTCGTCGACGAGCTCTCCACGGTTCTCAACGACTAGGGCGAACGGACCAGGGCGAGCGGCCAAAGGCGCAGGCCCTCAGCGCTGGCCGACGGGTGTCTTCTCGGTGGCTTCCTTCGTCAACTTCATAATCAGCTCGTGCGAGCGGATCGCGCGTTGCGAGTCCTCCTGCTTGACCTGCTCGATGAACTGGCGTACGTCGTCGTGCTCGGCCGCGTCCCTGATGTACTGCTCGTATACCTGCGAGCCCTTGAGCGCGTGGTACTCGATCGATACCAGGTCGTAGAAGATGTTGTCGGCCGGCGTGTGCGAAGTACCCATGACGGCTCCTTCAGGGGGTGCAAGGGCGTTTGGAGATCACGGTGTTGCTATCCCCGCAGGTGCCGTATAAACCCGCCGTATGAGCCCCGTTTACGTGGCATACGAAAGGCCCCGCCAGGGGGATCGGTGCCCTTACACCTGGGTACTGCCCCTGAATGGCCCGTCTAGTTCATGAGGCCCTGGTACCGCTTCTGATCGTCCTCGCCACGGTCGGCGGTGCCCTGGTCGCGGTCGAGGCGCTACACCGCACGCTGTTCCAACTGGGCCGGCGCGACCCCTTCCCCCGGGACCTGGCCAGCCGCATGCACCGCCCCGCCCAGTGGTTCGCGATCGTCTTCGCCGTATACGCGAGCCTGAACTCCCTATCCGTACCCGCTGGTCGCTGGAGACGGCCGCTCGAGCACCTGGTCGCCCTAGCCCTGATCGCCGTATCCGCCTGGTTGGTCGGCGTACTGCTGCTGGTGATCGAGGACCGGGCGCTCCAGCGGTACCGCACCGACGTGAGCGACAACCAGTACGCGCGCCGGGTGCACACGCAGGTCCGGATCATCCGCCGGGTGACCATCGCCGTGATCGCCGTGATCACGGTCGGCGCCATGCTGACCACGTTCCCGAACGCGCGCACGACAGGTAGAAGCCTGCTCTTCTCCGCCGGCGTCCTGGGCGTCCTGGCGGCTCTGGCCTCGCAGACCCTGCTCGCGAGCGTACTGGCGGGCATGCAACTGGCGCTGAGCGGCGCGATCCGCCTCGACGACGTGGTGATCGTCGAGAAGGAGTGGGGTCACGTCGAGGAGATCACTCTCACCTACGTCGTGGTACGCATCTGGGACGACCGGCGCCTGGTGCTGCCGACCTCCTACTTCGCCAGCCACCCGTTCCAGAACTGGACGCGGACCGCGTCCCATCTGCTCGGCACCGTCGAACTGGACGTGGACTGGACGGTGCCCCTGCAGCCGATGCGCGAGGAACTGCAGCGCGTCGTCAGCGATAGCCCGCTCTGGGACGAGCGGGTATCGCTGCTACAGGTCACCGACGCGACGGGATCGCACGTCCGGGTGCGCTGCCTGGTCAGCGCCGGCGACGCGGACACCCTGTGGGACCTTCGCTGCCTGGTACGCGAGCGCCTGGTCGAGTGGCTGCGCGATCGGCAGCCGCAGGCGCTCCCCCGGATACGTACCGAGATCGACCGGCCGTTCCGGCCGCCACCCGGGCTGGACAACGGACGGGTACCGGACAACGGCCGGGTACCCGACAACGACGTCTCCGACGCGCGTGCCAGCTGACGGGCTCAGCCAGCTGACCGGCTCAACCACCTGGCGGGCTCAGCCGGCCTGGTGGCTCGCGATGCTGTCGGTGAGTACGCGGACGAGCTGGGCGGCCACGAACGGCTTCTGGAGGATCGCGTCGCAGCCCGCGGCGAACGCGGCGGCCTGCTGCTCGGGCAGCACCCCGCCGGTGACCGCGATGATCGCGGGGCGGCGAACGCCGGCCTGACCCGCGAAGTCGTCGAGCAGCGCCAGCCCGCTGCCGTCGGGAAGCTGGACGTCGAGCAGGACCGCGTCGACCTCTTCGTGGGCGAGGACGGCCCGCGCCTGTGTCAGGTTGTGCGCCTCGAGCAGGTGAGCGCCGCGCACCGCCGGGTCCGCCGCGCGATTGAGGATGGCGCGTACGAGTGCCCGGTTGAGCTCGTTGTCTTCGACAAGGAGGATGCGCGGCGGGGAATCGATCACGAGGTGTCCTCCGGTCTGGTCTCGCCTCTCGGCTGCGCGCTTGGCCGCGGCAGCTGGGTCATCCAGTGGTGCAGCGCCTTGATCAGGGCTTCACCCTTCGGAAGAATGCCGAGCACCTTGGTCGCGTGCAAGCGGCTGCGATCTGTGTCACTCAGCTCAGGCCCGGTTACTACCAGTACGGGGATGCTGCTCGTCGCGGGATCCTCGTCGAGTGCACTCATCAGGTTGACGCCATCGATGTCAGGCATCTCGAGGTCACTGATGATCAGATCGAACGGACGGGTACGCGCGAGCCGTACCGCCTCCTGGCCGGTGCCCGCGGTGACCACGTTGACCTGCTGGTCGCGCAGCGCCCGCGCGAGCAACTCGAGCGTGGCGGGATCCTCGTCGACGGCGAGGACATGCATCCGGTCGGCGACGGCGTCCTGCCTCAGCAGGAACTCCGCGACCCTCGCGAGCAGCTGGCGGCGGTCGATGGGCTTGACGAAGAAGTCCGTAGCGCCCAGCGACAGCCCGACGTCGCGTTCGTCCACGACGCTCGCGACGAAGACCGGTACGCCCTGCAGTCGGGGGTCCTGCCTGAGCTCCCGAAGCACTCCCCAGCCGTCGATTCCGGGCAGCAGGACGTCCAGGATGACGGCCTCCGGTCGCTCCCGTCGCGCCTCGAGCAGGCCCGCCTCACCGGTACCGGCCACCCGGACCCGGTGGCCGGCACTCTCCAGATAGGTGCGTAACAGGCGGGCCGCGCTCCGGTCATCCTCGATGAGCAGGATGCCGGCCCCGCCGCCCGCCGGCGACCCGGCGGTGGACCCGGCTGCGGAGGACCCGTCATCGGCCCCTCCGGCATCAATTGGTCCGGCATCGGTCAGCGTGGCATCGGTCAGCGTGGCATCGGTCAGCCGGGCTTGGGCGGTCAAGGCGTCCGGCAGGCACACCGTGAACCTCGAGCCCACCCCGGGCGTGGAGTGCAGCTCCAGGCGGCCACCATGCGCCTCGACCAGCCGCCTGGTGAGCGCGAGCCCCAGTCCGGTGCCGGCATGGTGCATGGAGGGATCGCCGACCTGCTGGAACTCCTCGAAGATCCGCTGCTGGTCGGCGGCGCTGATACCGACCCCGGTGTCCACCACTGCCAGGTGCACCTCGTCGCCGGCACCGCTGGCCTCGACGCTGATACGCCCGCCCTCCGGAGTGAATTTGATGGCGTTCGACAGCAGATTGTCCAGGACCTGTCGCAGCCGGATCCGGTCGCCCCACACGTCCAGGACGGGCACGTCGGTACGCAGCTCGAGGCTCTTGCGCTCCAGCAGCGGGCTCAGCGTGTTCACCACCTCGGCGACCAGCTCCGGAAGCTCGACGTGGTCCGGGCGCAGTTCCAGCCGGCCGGCCTCGATCTTGGTCAGGTCGAGGATGTCGTTGATGAGGTCGAGCAGGTGCCGGCCGCTCGCGTAGATGTGCTCGATCCACTCCGCCGGCACGACCCGCGAGTCCCCGATGCTCTCCTCGCCGCGCATCAACTCGCTGAAACCGATGATTGCATTGAGTGGGGTGCGCAGTTCATGGCTCATGCTCGCCAGGAAGTCGCTCTTGGCCTGGCTCGCGGCGCTCAGCGCGCGCACCGACTGGGCCAGCTCGAGCGCGAGCCGCTCCTGCTCGGCCCGGACCGCGCCCCGCTCGGCGATGAGCGCGGCCTGTCCACCCAACTCCGCCAGCAGCTGCACGTCGTCCTCGGTGAACAGCCCGCGACGGCGGTTGAGCAGCACCAGGGCACCTGATCCGCGCAGAGGTGAGCGGAGCGGCGCGGCGGTGAGGAAGCGCGCGCCCACCTCTTCGGCGCATGCGAGGGCGAAGGCCGGAAGCCGGTGGGCGTGACGGGAGAGGCTCGCCATTTCGGGCAGGCCCAACAGGAGGCTGAGGTCACCCTCGCCGGCGGTCACCGTCCGCTGGTAAACGCCCGCCGTGATCACGACCCGTTCCCCGCCACCGGAGGGCGGTACGACGAGGATCGCGTCCGCGCCGCTGACGTCACGGACGGTGCGCGCGTACCGGGTCCAGGTCTTGTGCGGCGCGTCCGCGGCGGGCGCCTCCAGGAGTTGCCGGCTGACCCGGTACGAGGCGGTGCCCGACCACATGCGGCGTATCCAGGCCGGCGGACGGAAGGCGACGACATAGCCGAGCGCCGACACCAGGCACAAGGTGTACCCGCAGGTCACGGCCATCTCCCGGATCCCGGAATGGACCGAACCGACACTGGCGGCGAGAATTCCCAGACCGAACAGCGCGGTCGACACGGCCGCCGTACCAAAGCGTGCCCTCGGGGAGCCGGTACGAACCCCCGCCTCCCGCGCGAGCAGGACGGCGGCGGTCGTCTGGACCGTGACGAACATCGCCAGGATCCCGAGCAGTTCCGCCATGGACAGGCGCCTGCTCACCACCAGCGGTACGACGCTGACCACGAAGGCCACGAACGCCACTACCTGCAGCGAGCGGGGTCCGGGGCGGACCCGGTGCACGAGACGCAGGGTGAGGTAGGGCTGCGCGAACAGCAGGATCAGGGTCGCCGTGCGGAGCACCTGGGGCGGCTCGCCGAGAAACCGGCGCGCCAGGTCGAGCACGAACAGCATCGCGGCAGCGGCGAAGACCGCCATCACGTCGCGCTGGACCGGATCGCGACGGCGCAGGTATGCCACCAGTGCCTGCACGAACACCAGCGCGAACAGCGCCTCGACAAGCAACCTGATCATATGAACGCCGCCGATCCCTACCTTGGTACACCACGCTAACGACAATGCCGGGCGTAGGTGACGAAACCGGTGGAACGGCTGGTGGGCGAACCGGGTCGATCGGGAGGTGACGGTCGTGCCGCGAACCGTAGGCTCGACGGATGGCTATCCAGGACCCGTACGTCGCGTCGGACGACCGGTACAAGGACATGAAGTATCGGCGAACCGGACGCAGTGGGCTCGAACTTCCCCTCATCTCCCTCGGCCTGTGGCACAACTTCGGCCACGACCGCCCATTCACCACCCAGCAAGCCATCTGCCGGCGGGCATTCGACCTTGGCGTGACCCACTTTGATCTCGCGAACAACTACGGTCCGCCTTACGGCGCGGCCGAGGAGAACTTCGGTCGGCTGCTGGCCACCGACTTCCGGCCGTACCGCGACGAGCTGGTGATCTCCACCAAGGCCGGCTACGACATGTGGCCCGGACCATACGGTGACCGCGGCTCACGCAAGTATCTGCTCGCGTCCCTCGATCAGTCGCTTCACCGGATGGGTCTGGACTACGTCGACATCTTCTATTCGCACCGGTTCGACCCGGATACTCCGCTGGAGGAGACGCTCGGCGCCCTGGACACGGCGGTGCGCGCGGGCAAGGCGTTGTACGTCGGCATCTCGTCCTACTCCCCCGGTAAGACCGAGGAGGCGGTACGGATCCTGCGCGAACTGGGCACGCCACTGTTGATCCACCAGCCGTCCTACTCGATGTTCAACCGCTGGATCGAAGACGGCCTGCTCGACGTGCTGGGCGAGCACGGCGTCGGGTGCATCGCATTCTCCCCGTTGGCGCAGGGCCTGCTCACCGACCGGTACCTGCACGGCATCCCGGAGGACTCCCGGGTCCGCACCGGCGGTGCGCTGTCGGAGTCGATGATCAATGAACAGTCCCTGGCGAAGGTGACGGCGCTGAACAAGATCGCGGCGCGGCGCGGGCAGACGCTCGCCCAGCTCGCGATCGTGTGGGCCCTGCGCGACCCGCGGATGACGTCGGTGGTCCTCGGCGCCAGCAGCGTCGCACAACTGGAGGACAACATAGCGGCGCTGGACAATATGGAGCTGACCGCCGACGAGCTGACCGCGATCGACCGGTACGCCACCGAAGCGGACATCAACCTCTGGGCCCGCTCCAGCGAAGAGTAGCCATCAGTGCGGAGTAGCGATCGGCGCAGAGTAGCGATCAGCACTCCAATGCTATTATTCGCATAAGTGTATATGAGGAGGCGATCGTGGGGCACGGGCACCAGCACGGCGTCGCCGCGCCAGCCAGCGCCCGCCATCGCGGTCGCCTCCTCATCACACTGGCCCTGCTCAGCGCGCTGGCCCTCGTCGAGATCGTGGTGGGCCTGAGCACCGGGTCACTCGCGCTGCTCTCCGACGCCGGCCACGTCGCCGTCGACGTCTTCGCACTGGCCATGACGCTCGCCGCGATCAGCGCGGCCAGCCGGCCCAGCCGATCCAGTCATCGCACGTTCGGGCTGTACCGCATCGAGGTCGTCGCCACCCTCGCCAACGCCGCCCTGCTGGCCGGCGTCGCCATCTGGGTACTCCTGGAAGCCGTCGCTCGACTGCGGCACCCGGTAGCCGTGGCCGCCGTGCCGCTGACCGTCACGGCCGTCGGCGCCCTGGCGGTCAACGCGGCCGCGTACGCACTGCTGCACCGCGGGGCAACCGAAGCGCTGTCGCTACGGGGCGCCTCGACCGAGGTCCTCGCCGACGGCATCGCCGCTCTCGGCGCCCTCGCCGCGGGCGTGGTGATCTGGCTGACCGGATGGCGCTACGCCGACCCCCTCGTGGCGATCGGCGTCGCCATCCTCATCGTGCCGCGCGCCGTCGGCCTGGGCCGGGCCGCGCTGCGGGTACTGCTGGAAGCCGCGCCACCAAACGTCGACGTGGCCGAAGTGGCCACGGCGCTCGGCGAGTTGCCGGGCGTACTCGAGGTGCACGACCTGCACGTGTGGACGTTGACCTCCGGCATGGAGGCCGCCACGGCCCACCTCACCGTGAGTGAGGACGCCCAGACCGGGGCGGTGCTGTCGGGCGCCCGCGCCGTCCTGTCAGGTCGGGGTGTCGAGCACGCCACACTGCAGCTCGAACCGGTCGACAGCCCCGGCTGCTGCCACGACGCCAGATGGTGACAGCGGTCAATTGTGTCGTCGCGCTTCAGCCACGTGGCCGAGTGCCACAAGTCTGATCTGATCTGCGGAAAGCGGCATTGGTCGCCGCTTTAGGTAATCGACCAACGACGCTGCGATGGGGCCACGCATACCTACCCTGATGCCGTCGGCGACA
>JAOPWA010000040.1 GCA_025965915.1 Dactylosporangium sp.
GCGGCCGCCCGGGCCATCCGAGCCAGCCAGGGCAGGTATCCGCGTTCGGCCTCGGCGGCCAGGTCGGCGAGCGCCGCGGGTCCGTTCGGGTCGCCGGCCGCCACCGCCCAACTCGCGCGCAGCAGCCGGGCGCCGAGCCCGGCCGCGCTGCGGTCCTCGCCGCCGGCCAGCGCCAGCGCGCGTCCGGCGTCGGCGATGCTGCCCGCAAGCAGATACCCGACCGTGGCGACCAACGGGCCGGCCGGGTCGTCGAGCGCCTGCGACTCGACGGCCACGACGCCCGGATGCCGCCGCGTGGTCGCCCGCAGCCACCCGCTCCAGTTGGTACGCGGGCCGGGTCCACCGGGTAACCAGACGCTGGCGGCGAGTCGTGCCGACCGGCAGCGCGCCCGGCCGGCCTCGGTGCCGCACATCGTCTCGGCCCGCTGGAACGCGCTCATCGCGGCCTCCAGTTGGCCGTGCGCGAGGCGGTGCCGGCCCTCGGCCAGCACCAGCCACGGGTCCTCCGCGACCAGCCAGGCCGGCAGCAGGTCGCGCCACGGCTCGAGACCCTCCGCCGCGACGCTCGCACCGATCTCGCCGAGCAGCCGGCGCACGGCCGACCAGTCCTCGGCACGTGCGTACGCCCGCGCCGCCTCGACCGCCGCACCCCGGGCGGCCACGATCGCGGCCGCCCGGGCGTGCCAGGTCTGCGCCCCGGACTCGCCGAGCTCTTCGGCCAGGGTCGCGCACAGGTGGGCGCGCAGCACCTCGTGGTATCGGAACGTGTGGCCGCCGTCGTGGGTCTCGGTGAAAGCCTGCAGCCGCTCCAACCGTTCCAGCTGCGCCTGGCTGTTCGTGGCGGTGAGCAGCTCATCGCAGCGGCTGGCGGTGAGGGTGTCGAAGACACAGGTCCGTACGAGAAACCGGCGTAGCTGCTCGGGCAGGTCGGCGAGCACGGTGCGGGTGAGGTACGCCCGCGACAGCTTGGAGTGGCCGTTGAGCGCGGCGACGGCGCGGCGGCGTTCATCCAGCGGACGGCCCCGGGTGGACAGATGGAACAGCTGCAGCCCCGCCGCCCAGCCGGCCAACCGGCGTGACAGCGCGGCGACCTCGTCCGCGGGTAACGGCTCGCCGTACACCTCGCGCAGCAGCCGGTCCACCTCCCAGGCCCGGAAGCGCAGTTGCTCGGCGTCGATGATGGCGACCTCGGCCAGTTCGTGCCGGGACAGGTTGAGGTTGGGCATCCGGCGGCTGGCGGCGATGACTCGCAGTCTGGGCGGCGCCTCGACGAGCAACCGGTCGAGCACCGCCTCGGCCGCCGAGCCTTCGAGGAATTGCAGGTCATCGATGACCATGAGGGCGCGGTCGCCGGCGTCGGGCAGGGCGGCGAGTACGCGGGCGCGCAACCGGTCCGGTGCGGCGTCCATCGGCTCGATCCGCAGCCAGCCGACAGGGCCGTCGAACGTCTCGGCATACTGCGCGAGCAGCGTGGTCTTTCCGCATCCCGCCGGAGCGACGATGAGAGTGAGCGGCACGGTACGTGGCCCGTGCAGTGCGGCCATGAGACGTGGCCGGATCAGGCCGATGTTGGGCGGTGGCGACGCGACCCGCAAGGCGAACACCCCCCTCGGCGAGCGGGAACGTCAGCACGGGCGGTGGTCGAACATGTACCCCCGTGGGCATCTGTCGTGCACATCTTGGACCACCGCGGTGCGGCTGCGGAATCCCTACATCGCATTGAACTCCATCAACGAAGATCCCCCACACCCGCGTCTCCGATCTGACACTCTCCGGCCGCCCCATCTTCCGTCGTTTGTCGTGGTTTCAGCGGGTGGCGGCGGGTAGGGAACACCACACATAACTGTGAAAAAGGGGGTCGACATGACCCAGAAGAAGGCCGGCGGGGCTACGGGGGTACGCACCGGCGAGGCCACGTCCAAGTCGCTCAAGTACGCGCGGGTGGTCAACTCGCCTGACGAGATACCCGACGATCCCGGAAAGAGCCTGGTCACCACCAATCACGAGGTGATCCGGAAGTGGGCGGAGGAGCGCGGCGCGGTGCCCGCCACCGTGGCCGGCACCGAACACGAGGACCGCCCCGGGGTGTTGACCTTCGACTTCCCACCGCTCGGTGACAACGACCGGCTCAGGCGCGTGAGCTGGGAGGAGTGGTTCGAGACGTTCGACCGCCGCGGACTCAACTTCCTCTTCCAGGAAAAGCTCGAGGACGGCCGGCAGAGCAACTTCTTCCGATTGGAGAACCCCGAACGGGAAGACGCCTGATCCGCCGAGCGCGAGCATCGGAGGGTACGCGATGGCCGCATCTGAGACCGTTTCCAGGACCCGGGAGCGGCTGGGGCCGGTAGGGGTCTGGCTGGGGGCGCTGAGTCGCTTACCGGCCGAGCAGCAACGCTCCGGCGTGCGCCGCATCGAAGTGCTGGGCTACGGATCGGTCTGGGGCGGTGAGGTGGTCGGCGGCAACGACATCTTCGCCCAGGAAGCCACCTGGCTGTGCGCCACCGCGACGATCGCGACCGGTTCCGGCATCGCCAACGTATGGGCCCGCCACCCGGCCACCGCGCAGGCCGCCGCGGCGGCACTCGGCGATGCCTGGCCGGGACGGTTCGTGCTCGGCCTCGGTATCAGCCACGCCAGCATCGTCGACCAGACCGGACAGGTCTACGAGCGGCCCCTGGAGCGGATGCGCCAGTACCTCGACGGCATGGACCAGGCGACGGCGCCGCGGCCGCCCACCCCGGTGCCCCGCGTACTGGCGGCGCTCCGTCCTCGCATGCTGGAACTGGCCCGGGACCGCACGGACGGCGCCCATACGTACTTCGTCCCGACCGCGCACACCGCGCGGGCCCGTGAAGCCCTCGGCCCGGATCGCCTGCTGATCCCCGAGCAGGCCGTCGTCGTCGATGCCAACCCCGTCGCGGCGCGTACGATCGCCCGGCGGCACACGAAGTCCTACCTCGAGCTGCCCAACTACGTGAACAACCTCAAGCAGTTGGGCTTCAGTGCCGAGGATCTCGAGGGTGCGGGCAGTGACCGCCTGGTCGACGCGATCGTGGCCTGGGGCGACGGGGATGCCATCGCGGCCCGGGTTCGCGAACACCACGACGCCGGAGCCGACCACGTACTGCTCCAACCCCTGGCGCCCGATCTCGAAGGGGCGATCAGCCAGCTCGAAGACCTCGTGATCGCGGTGCTGCCACCGACCGGCTGACCCGCCGTCGAGTCACCGCCACCATGGGTCCGCGAGCCTTACGCCGTCACGACCGCGTCGAGATGGGCTGGGCGGTGACGAGGCGGTCGCGACCGGACTCCTTGGCCGCGTAGAGGGCGCGGTCCGCGGTGAGAGTGAGCTCGGCGGGCGTCTCGACGTGGTCGGGGAGCAGGGCCGCGCCGATGGAGACCGTGACGGTGATGAGGGTTTCCCCGTCGACGGCGATAGGTGTGGTGCCTATCCCGCGACGTACCCGTTCACCGATGGCGACGAGGTCGGCGTCGGAGCTATGGGGGAGGAGCACGGCGAACTCCTCGCCGCCGTAGCGGGCGACGAGGTCGCCGGGGCGTACCAGGGCGGCCAGCCGGCGGGCGACCTCGCACAGGACCCGGTCACCTCCGTGGTGGCCGTGGGTGTCGTTGACGCGTTTGAAGTGATCGACGTCGAGGAGGAGTAGACCGACCGAGGCCTCGGGGCGGTGGGTGCGGGCGGCTTCGTTGTGGAGCGCCTGTTCGAGGAAGCGGCGGGTGCGTAGGCCGGTGAGGGCGTCGGTGATGGCCATGTGGCGTTGCACCTGCACAAGGGCGGCCATGCGGGCGATGACGAGCAGGAAGAGGGCCATGCAACTGCCGGTCACGAGCGGTACGTACATCGGGGCGTGGCGCAGGTACTGAATGAGCAGCGAGGCGGGGGCCAGCAGCGCTGCCACCGCGAGGACGGCCAGCCGGCCAGGGGTTGCGTCCGGGCCGGCGGCCGGTGAGCGCTCCGTCATCCGAGCCATGGAGGGGTGCAGGCCGGCGGCGCCTATCAGCGTGAAGGCGAGCATCCACGCCGCGTCGAGGTAGTTGCCGTCCTGGTAGGTGCCGAGCAGGTTCTGCACGGTGTAGACGCCGTCGGTCAGCAACAGCAGAATCAGGCCGCCGGCGAGCAGCCGGAACGCCGGGGTGCGCACGCCTGCGCCCAGCAGGAGCCTCGCGGCAACGGCAAGCAGCAGGAGGTCCATCACCGGGTACGCAGCCGTGACGGTCCGCTCCAGTGCGGACAGGTCGGTCGCGAACGCCGACGCGCTGATGAGGAACATCCACGACAGCAGGGCCGCGCTGATGGCGATGATGGCGGCGTCGATGATGCTCGGGGTGTCCCAGCCCGGTGTGCGGTGACGAACCAGCAGCAGCAGGCCGGCGGCCAACAGCGGGTACGCGGCCAGATAGAGCGGGTCGGCGGCGCTCACGGTGCTGTCGTTGCCCAGGAGTTGGTGCACCACGTCGAATACGACCTCGCCGGCGGCGGTGAACGCCTGCCCGCCCGCGAGCACCAGCCAGGGCGCTCTTCTGAGCGGGCGGTGGCGGCGCAGGCCGACCAGCAGCGCCACGGCTGAAGACCAGCTCACCCCGGCGTACACGACCACCTGTACCGGCACGCCGGCCGGGCCGAGGATCGGCAACAGGTAGTAGAGCCCGGCCATCAGCGAGACCGCGGCGATGTAACCGACCCACGCCGGTGGCCGACGCCATGTGGACAGCATCAGCGGCGGACGGACCTCGGCGGTCCCGTCCCCGGCAGCTTGGCTTGCAGTCATTCGGCCCTCACCTGGGCGTGCGGAATCTTTCGTCAACGGCTCTAGCCTGACCTACCGCCGGTGCAGATCGGGTGCACGACCAGAGCGGGACGGTCAG
>JAOPWA010000088.1 GCA_025965915.1 Dactylosporangium sp.
CCGCCGTCGCGACCATCAACGAACTGCGTGACAGCGATGCCCTGCCCCGGATGGCCGAGGTGGGGCAGCGGCTACGGGACGGGCTGGCGGCCCAGGCGACCGCGCACGGGTTTGTCGTCCGCCAGAGCGGCCCGGTCCAGATGCCACTGCTCATGTTCGACGGTGACACCGACTTCCAACTGGCGCGGGTCTGGACGCGCGAGGCGGTCACCCGGGGCGTCTACCTCCACCCGTGGCACAACTGGTTCATGTCCGCCGCCCACACCCACGACGACGTCGTCGACGCGCTCGCGCGCACCGACGAGGCGTTCGCGGCGCTGCGGCGTCACGCCGGCCAGTAGCACGCCGGCCAGTAGCACGGCGGCCGGTGGCGAGTCGGCCGGTAGCGGCGCGTAAGGGCGGGACCGGGGGGTTCCCGCCCTTACGCGGCGCTCAGAGCAGAGACATCGCCACGGTCTTGGAGACGGTGTAGGCATCCATCGCCTCAGTTCCGTTCTCGCTGCCGATGCCGGAGCGCTTCACCCCACCGAACGGAACCTGGGCGCCGCTGACCGCGAACCCGTTCACACCGACCATGCCGACTTCGAGGCCCTCGTAGGCCCGCACGGCGGTGTCCAGGTCATGCGTGAACACGTATCCGGCGAGCCCGTACGGCGTCGAGTTCGCCAGCCGTAGCCCCTCCTCCAGGTCGGAGAACGGCGCGGTGGGCGCGAGCGGTCCGAACGGTTCGACGTGCATGACGTGCGAGTCCGGCGGGACCTCCCCCAGTACCGTCGGCTCGAAGAAGAAGCCGCGCCCGCCCGGCCGGCGGCCGCCGGCGAGGACCCGCGCCCCCCGGTCGACGGCATCGGCGACCAGTGACTCGACGGCATCCACCCTTCGCCGGTTGCTCAGCGGACCAAGGTCCGTGGCGGGATCCAGACCGTTGCCGATGCGCAGCCGCCGGGTCTGCTCGACGAACGCGGCGGTGAACCGATCGATGATCGACTCATGCACGTAGAAGCGGGTCGCCGAGATGCAGACCTGGCCGGCGTTGCGGAACTTGCCCTTGGCACACGCCGCTCCGGCCGCCTCGGCGTCCACGTCGGGGAACACCAGGACCGGCGCGTGCCCGCCCAGCTCCATGGACACGTCGAGGATGTTCTCGGCGCCGGCCCGCAACAGCTGCTGGCCGACCGCCACCGACCCGGTGAGGCTGACCTTGCGAATAACGGGCGAGGCCAGCAGGTGCGCGCTGATCTGACCCGGGTCGCCCGTGACCACGTTGAGCACGCCCGCGGGCAGACCCGCCTCCATCAGAGCCTGCGCGATGGCGAGCACCGAACGCGGCGCCTCCTCCGCCGGCTTGAGGATCATCGAGCATCCGGCCGCCAACGCCGGGGCGATCTTGCGCGCCGACAGCAGCGCGGGGAAGTTCCACGGGGTGAACGCCGCCACCGGGCCGACCGGCTCACGCAGTACCAGCATGCGCTGGTGCGCCGCTGAAGCGGGCACGACTCGGCCGTAGACCCGCCGCGCCTCGTCGGCGTACCAGTCGAGCTGTTCCACCGCCGACGCGAGCTCCGCTCTGGCCTCCGCGATCGGCTTGCCCTGATCCTCGGTCAGGACACGGGCCACCTCGTCGGCCCGCCCGGCCAGGATGCGCGCGGCCTCCCGCAGCACCGCCGACCGGGTCCACGCGTCGGTACGCCGCCAGGTCGCCCACCCGGAGGCGGCGGCCGCAAGGGCCCGATCCAGATCCGCCCCGGTCGCTCGTGGGACGGAACAGACGACCTCTTCCGTGGCGGGGTTCTCCACGTCGACCCGCTGACCATCGGAGGATGAGACCCATTCGCCATCAATGAGCATGTCCACGGGGATCGACGATTGCATCTGATCGAGCACCTCATCACCTTCTGGAGCCGCCGGCCGTTCGGCCGGTAGCGGTCGTCACGGCAGGAACGCGGGAGCCCGCAGCACCGAAGCCGCGCCGAGGAAGTCCTCCAAGCCCTCCCAGTCCGTCAGTCCGGCGTCGGACCCCAGTCCGGAGGCGACGAGCGTGGCGGCCGCCGTCGCGCGCCGTAGCGCCTCACGGAGGCTGAGGCCGCGGAGCACCGAGAGCAGAAAACCGGCGCAGAAGGCGTCCCCGCACCCGGTCGTGTCCACCACGTCGACCTCCAGCGCCGGCTGGTGGATCTGCTCCGCTTCGCTGACGTACAGGCTCCCCTGCGCCCCCATCGTCAGCACCACGGCGCCGGGTCCGACGGCGAGCAGCCGCCGCGCGATCGCGACCGGGTCCGAGAGCCCCGTGAGCGCCGCCGCCTGCTCGATATTAGGAAGGAACACGTCGACGTACGGCATGAGGCGCCTGACCCGGTCGGCCCGCAGCGCCTGTGGGCCGGACTGGATGTCCATGGTGACGAACAGACCGTGCCCATGAGCGGTCTGCAGCAGCTGGTGCAGGTCCGCGTCCGTGAGCCCGTCCATCGTGTCCAGACCGCCGAGGTGGATGGCACTCGCCTCCGCGAGTGGACCCAGGTCAAGCTGCCCGAGCCGCACCGCGCCGTTGGCGCCGACCACGTGCAGCGCGGGCCGGTCGCCGTTCGGCCGGATGGGGAGGATGGACGCGGAGGTCTGTACGCCTGGGAGGCGTACGACGTTGTCGACGTCGACCCCGCGCGCACCCATCGTCGCGAGGAGCAGGTCCCCCAGGGCATCGGTACCAACTGCGCCGATGCTCGTGACACGTGCTCCCAGCAGAGCGAGGTCCACCGCCACGCCAGCCGCCGTACCCGCGGCGGTCACGCGAATCTGCTCCAGCCGGATGCTCGCCTGACCCGGCGGGATCTCGGGAACCGGGCGGCCCAGCACGTCGAGTACGTGCGTCCCGAAGGCGACAATGTGTGGTCGGTCACCAGGGCCGGTGGAGGTCATGGCCGATACGCCTTTCGTCGGGCCTGGTCGCGGACGGCCGACAGCTCGTCGGTCGAGAGCACGGACGGCGTGCCCAGCAGCATTGCCCGCCAGTAGAGCTCGCTGAGCCACTCCAGCTTGACCGCGCGGTCGTAGGCCGCCGCGAGGGTCGGGCCGATGGTGATGGCGCCGTGGTTTCGCATCAGCGCTCCGGTCCGCTCATGCAGCGCCGCGGCAACCCCGGCCGCGAGCTCGTCGGACCCGAACGTGGCGTACGGCGCGACCCGGACGGGGCCCCCGAGGGCATTGATCGCGTAGTGCACCGCAGGAAGCTCATCGCACACCGTGCCGACGCTCGTGGCGAACAGCGAGTGGGTGTGCACGATGGAGCGGGCGTCGGTGGCGGCGTAGACCGCCAGGTGCATCGGCAGCTCTGACGACGGGAGGTGCTCACCGCAGACGACCGTCCCGTCCAGCCCGACCACGAGCACGTCTTCGGCCGCGAGGGTCTCATAGTCCGTACCCGATGGCGTTATCGCTACGAGGTCGTCGACCCGGACGCTGATGTTGCCCGAGGTCCCCACCACCAACCGATCGCGATGCATGCGGCGACAGGCATTGCCGATCTCCTTCCGCTGCGCCGACAAGCGCATGGCGGTCGCCTCCCTATCCGTTGACGGATCAAGCTAGTCGTATACTGGATACAATTTGTCTCGGCGTCAAGCATCCCTACGGCACCGCCGTAGAAGATTGGATCGGATCACGATGACCCCCCTATCGGATCCGGCGTCACAGCGGCGACGTCCATGAGCTCGCCCGAGATAGCCGGCAATACACGCGTCGTCCTGCAGTTGGCGCATCCGTCGGCGCACGTTCGCGCCCCCCAGGCCTTCAACCGCCACTTCGCCAAACACGGCATACCGGCGGTTATGCTGACCGCGGATGTCGCGCCTGCGGATCTGAACGCCATGCTGACGGGCGTACGGGGCTGGCGGAACCTGGCGGGCCTCGGGATCACGATGCCCTACAAGGTGTCAGCCGTTCGACTCCTCGACCGCCTCCACCCCACCGCGGAGCTCGTGGGTGCTGTGAACACCGTCAAGCGGGAGCCGGACGGGACCCTGGTGGGCGCGATGTTCGACGGAGTGGGATTCGTGGAAGGACTCCACGCCGCGGGACACCATCCGTCCGGTCGTCGCAGCCTGCTGATCGGCGCCGGCGGCGCAGGGCGGGCGATCGCGTTCGCGCTTGCCGAAGCCGGCGTCACCGACCTCACGATCGCCAACCGCACCCCGGCCACAGCGGAGAACCTGGCCCGTGAGGTCAATGCCGCCTACCCGACCTGCACCGCGGCCGGCGGTACGGCCGAGGGGCACGGGTACGAGCTGGTGGTCAACGCAACCTCACTGGGCATGCACACCGGGGATCCGCTGCCGCTCGACCCGGCGACGATGTCACCCGGCACAGTCGTCGCCGAGGTGGTGATGCGGCCGGACGTCACGCCGCTGCTACTGGCGGCCGAAGAGCGCGACTGCACGGCGCACAGAGGCCGACACATGATCGACGCGCAGATTCGTCGGGTCTGCGCCTTTCTCGATCTGCAGACAGGTGCGGAAGTGGCTGCGGATGAGCGGCGGGTGACCGCCCCGTTGAGAAGCACCGGCCGTAGCTGATGGCGGTAGAGCTTTACCGCTTCAACTTCTGCCAAAGGAACTCGAGTATCAGCGCTCGTTTGAACGCCATCTGCTCGTTGTCGGCGGCGGCACCGTGTCCTCCCTCGACGTTCTCGTAGTAGGACACGTCGTAGTCGTACTCACGAAGTCTCGCCACCATCTTCCGGGCGTGTCCGGGGTGCACCCGGTCGTCGCGGGTGGAGGTGACGAAGAGGACCGGTGGGTACGGCTGTCCATGTCGGACGTTGTGGTAGGGAGAGAACGTCCGCAGGTACGCCCAGTCGGCTTCCTGATCCGGATCGCCGTACTCGGCCATCCAGGACGCTCCAGCCAGCAATTTGTGGTAGCGCCGCAGGTCCAGCAGCGGCACCTCGCTGACGATCGCGCCGAACAGTTCCGGATAGCGGGTGAGCATGACCCCCGTGAGCAGGCCACCGTTGCTGCCGCCCCTGACGCCGAGTTGCGACGGCGACGTGATGCCACGGGCGACCAGGTCGGTGGCGACGGCGGCGAGGTCCTCGTACGCCCTGGGCCGGTTCTCCCGCGTCGCGGACCGGTGCCAACCCGGGCCGTACTCGCCGCCGCCCCTGATGTTGGCCACCACGTAGGTTCCCCCTTTTGCCAGCCAGCCGCGGCCGATCACGCCGTCGTAGCTCGGCGTCAGGGACACCTCGAATCCGCCGTACGCGGTGAGCAGCGTCGGACCGGCGGCCGCGTCCGGTGGCGCCACCACGAAGTACGGGACCCGGGTACCGTCCGCGGAGGTGGCGAAGAACTGCCGGACCGACATGCCGGCCGGGTCGAAGAACTGCGGCTCCTGCTTCAGCGTCTCGGCCTCGCCGCCGACCCGACCGTGACGAAGCGTGGTGGGCCGGGTGAAACCGTTGGAGGACAACAGGTACGCGTCGTTGTGGTCCGGGTCGGTGTCCACGATCTCGGTATGGTCGAACTCCGGCGCTCCGGCGAGCGCCTCCCGCCGCCAGCCTGTCTCGCCGGGGCTGAGCACCTCCAGCCGGCTCTTCACGTCGGAGAGCACAGCCAGGATCAGATGGTTTCGGGTCCATGCGTGGTAGCTCAGAGAGGTACGCGGGTCGGGTTCGAACAGCAGCGTCATCTCGCGACCACCGGCGAGGAAGGCGTCGAGCCGGGTGACCAGGACGGCACCGGCGGGGTAGGTCACCGCGCCGACGGTCCACGCCGAGCGCAGCCGGATGAGAAGCCACTCCCGGTGCACATCGGTCTCGGCGTCGTCCGGCACGTCGATGCGGGTCAGGTCTCCCGCGGCGGTGCGGACGTACCGCTGGATCCGGTAGAAGTCCATCCAGTGGCCGACGAAGTCGCGCTCGAAGCCCGGGGTCGGGTCGTGGTCGGCGTAGACGGAAACGTCGTCCGCGCTGCCCTCGAAGACGACGACCGCCTCTGACAATGGCGTTCCGCGACGCCACCGCTTGACGATCCGGGGGTAGCCGGAGGTGGTCAGCGAGTCGGGCCCGAAGTCGGTAGCCACATAGATGTTGTCGGCGTCGATCCAGCCGACGTTGCTCTTGGCCTCAGGCAGCGTGAAGCCACCCTTGACGAAGGCCAGGTCGCGCAGGTCGAACTCCCGCACCACGCTGGCGTCGGAGCCGCCACGCGAGAGGCTGATCAGGCACCGCTGGTAGCCGGGTCGCAGGACCTCCACGCCCTGCCACACCCAGTTCTCACCCTCCTGCTCGGCCAGGGCGTCGAGGTCGAGGAGCACCTCCCAGTCCGGCTCCTGCCTGCGGTACTGGTCGAGCGTCGTACGCCGCCACAGCCCGCGCGGATGCGCCTCGTCCTTCCACAGGTTGTAGAGGTAATCCCCGCGCAACGTCGGGAAGGGTATGCGGTCGGCGGAGTCGAGAACCTGCCGCAATTCCGAGCACAACCGGGCGAACGAAGCACCGTCCGTCAACCCGGCGACCGTCTCCGCATTACGGTCGCGAACCCACCGCCCCGCGTGCTCACTCTCAAGATCTTCCAGCCACAAGAAACCGTCGCTACTGTCGCTGATCGTCTCGGTCACGTTCACAACCGTCCCGCAAACATAGGGGTGGCAGGCAGCCGGAGGATGCCGGTATGGCCACTCGAATCGCTACCGAGATTAACCGCCTCGGATGCGGTGGCCGCAACAGCGCCCCTCAAGACCGTGCGAAGCTGGGGATTCAGCCGCCTGACCGGCGGTGTCAGTTGAGGTGGATACCACCCCTGTTAGCCTCGCCCTGACCCCGGTTCGGGATCGATGCCGGAGCGTTGGGACGATGGGAGTCGCACATGGAGGCGACCGGGCACACCGGCGGAGCAGCGGCGATGCTGGCAACAGACCAGGCGTCCGCGGCACTCGGCATCGAAGCGGTCGAACTTTCGTCAGGCCGTGCCGTCCTACGAATGACAGTGACCGAACCGATGATAAACGGGCATGGAATCGCCCACGGCGGATACGTCTTCCTGCTCGCTGACAGCGCGTTCGCCTGCGCCTGCAACTATCCGGGATCCGCGACAGTGGCTGCCCACGCCGAAATCGACTTCCTCGCACCGGTTCGGCTAGGAGATCTCCTGGTCGCCGAAGCCGTCGAGCGGGTCCGCCAAGGCCGCAGCGGCATCTACGACATCACCGTGCGGCGCGACAACGAGGTGGTGGCAGAGTTTCGGGGCCGCAGCCGTACCTTGCGGGCCCGATAGCTCGTAACTGGTCGTGTCGGGCCAGCCAAGGCCGGTTGTCGCCCGGCAGCTTGATCGGTGAATCAGTGCGTAAGCAGGTCGATCAGCACCCTCTCCTCGTCAGGCGGAAGCATCGCGATGAACCGGGTCAGCACCGCCCTCCGATCACCGCCGGCGTCAAGTAGCGCTCGGATCCGGCCCGCTGTGAGCTCGGCCTGGTCCGTCGCGGCGGTATACACGAATGACCGCCCAACCCATTGACGCCGGGTGAGTCCTTGTTCGTGCAGGCGGCTCAGGACTGTCATCACCGTCGTAGCCATCACCGTCCCGCCGAGCCGCTCACGTACCTGATCGAGGGTCATGGGTTGATCATCCGCCGCCAGCATGGCAAACACGTCGCGTTCGAGGTCGCCTTTGGTAGGTGGGGCCTGATTCAACATGCCACGATCGTCTCCTTCACCCAGCGAACATCTTCCTCGAAGACCAAGAACACGTGCCACGGAGCCGGCTGCGACGCCTTCGGTCCGCGACGTAATGGGCACGGGCACCGAAGGTGTCGCGGACCTTTCGTTGACTCCCACCATGCCCGCCCCTACTGCTGCGCACCAGGGACTTAATCGACAATCAACCCACAACTAAGCCGTCGTGTTTCTTGTGGGTGCGTCCACGACCGGGACACCACGGGCAAGGAATAGCCACAGTGGAGGAACAGAGGCCGTCGTGGCCGGGCCGTGCCGGCGCACCCGATGATCAGGCCGTCGCCGATGAACGACACCGACTCCACCGACGCGCCGGGCAGGGCAGGGATGCGGTTGAATGCGGTAGTGACGCGCACGTGCGTCTCCTCACGGCACGGGACGGTATACGACCAACGCCGTCCTACTCTGCGGCCACCACCACCGACTCATCCACCACAGCCACTGGCAAATCCGACAAAACCCCACCGACGG
>JAOPWA010000098.1 GCA_025965915.1 Dactylosporangium sp.
ACAAAAGCGGTCCTATTGCCAGCAATGTTCGGCGACTGATCGCTGTCTTGCCGCCTGTCTTCAGCCCTCGTGGCGGAAAATCTGCGGCGTCAAGTTCGTGCGATCGCTTAACGCAACAGCGCCAGAGAGCGTGCGTCGATAGCTTCATGATCAGTGACTCGCACTTTGGCGACTTCGCGTTCAAGGTTGTGGGTGCCTGAAATTGGATTTGCCCCGACCGCGGCGGGGACAGGATCGGAGACGCCGCTGGGGGTGGGCCGTGATCGGCCCACCCCCAGCGGTCTATCGACAGTTACTTGATGAAGGCGTAGACCACGGCGTGGGCCACCTCGGCGCCGGCGGAAACCCGCAGCGTCGCGTAGTGGTCACCACCGCTGGCACCCTTGTCGGCGGTCATCGTGACGGTCACGGTCGCCGACTCGCCTGGGCCGAGGGGGACCGACGAGGGGCTCACGGCGTAGCTCATGCCGCTGCCGCTCGCCGCGCCCACCGATAGCGAGTAGGTTTTCGCCGCACCACTGACGTTCGTGACGGTGATCGTCGCCGTCCTGGTCTGGCCCGAGCCGGACGGTACCGCGCCGAAGCTGGTGCTCACCGGGTCGAGCGCGGCCGTCGCGCTGACCGCCGAGAGCAGGTTTTCCCGGCCGCTGCCGATGATGTTGACATCGGTAGCCGTTGCGGTCCCGGTAAAGGTCTTCAGCACACTCTGGTCAGCTGTGTTGACGATGGCAGACCGGATCTGCGCCGCGCTCCAGTCGGGGTGCTGGGACTTCACCACCGCCGCCGAGCCGGCCAGGTGCGGGGTCGCCATTGAGGTGCCCTGGAAAAATGCGAAGCACGGGGCGGTCGGGCAGAACTGGTGCGGGATGGAGCTGAGCACGTTGACTCCCGGAGCGACGACGTCCGGCTTGACCCGGAAGTCGACGTCCGTGGGGCCCTGGCTGGAGAAGCCGGCCATGAGATCGGCGTTGCTGGTGCTGAAGTAGGCCGGGTTGGCGCCCACCGTGGTGGCCTGCCCGTCGTGGCCCTTGACCTGCAGACCGTCGGCCAGGCTGAGCTGGTAGGCCGGCACGGTCGGCTCGTTGGGGATGCCGCCAAGGCCCATCGCGATAGGGTCGCCGCCGACGTTGTTGACGACCAGGACGATCGCCGCACCGGCGTCCTGCGCGCTGCGGATCTTCGCCGAGAACGTGCAGCCACCACGCGAGATCAATGCGATCTTGCCGGTAAGGCTACCGGCCGGCAGGGCGGAGCAGGCGGTGGCGAGGCCGGTCGCCGGGTCAGTCGGCGCGCTCGTCACCACGCCGAGTGCAGCGGTGGTGTCGGAGGTGACCTTGCCGAAGTCACCCAGCGCCGCACCGTAGCTGCTGCCGGCCACGCTCACCGGGGTACCGATGAAGTGCGGAACCGTGCTCGCACCCGCGGTCAGCGCACGGGCCGCGCTACCTGGAGATTCCACGGTGTAGTGACCCGGACCCGAGTTGCCGGCCGCGACCGCGACCACCATGTTCGCCTGGTCGAGGTCGTCGACGGCGACGGTAAGCAGGTCCTGCGCACCGTGGGCGCCACCGCCGAGACTCATGTTGGCGACATCGAACCCGTCCGCGTAGGCGGCTTCGAGCGCGTTAAGGATGTCCTCGCTGCGCGCGTTGTCGACCGCGCCCGGGAAGATGTTGTAGTTGCCCAGGGTCGCCCGCGGTGCCACGCCGGACATGCCGTACGGAATGGGGACGCCGGAGACGGCCGCCGGGGTGTTGTCGTTGCAGGCGACCGTGCCGGCCACGTGTGTGCCGTGCTCCTGCAACGCCTCCGGCGTGTAGTTGTTGACGCCGCCCTTGTTGTTGAAGACCTTGGCGACGACGACCTTGTTGTTGGTGAACCGCTTATCGCCGAGTTGCTGCGTGGCCGGGTAGTTGGCGTCAGCGAAGCACGGGTGGGTGATGTCGATACCGGTGTCGATGATCGCCACCTTGACCCCGGCACCGGCGCCCGGTCCGTCGGCACCGCCGGCCTTGTTCCACGCCTGCACCGCGCTGATGAGGGAAAGGTCCGGATCAGCGCCGGCGGGCCGGTAGACCGACTGGTACTTCGCGGACCGCACCTGAGGCGCGGCCGCGACCGACGACAGCGACACGCCGTTGAGCTTGACCGCCACGGCGTTGAGCGAGATGTCGTACTCGCTGGTTACCTGGGCCTTCGGCGCATTGGCGCGCAGCCAGGATTTGAAGTCGTTACGAAGCGCTGACAACCGGGCGCGTTCCGACTGCACGCCGTTGTTAGCAAAGTCGATCTTCTTACCTTGGGCCGGATGCGTGCGTGGCGACGTCGACAGCGGATCGCCATTGAGCTGCACCAGCGCGACGCTGTTGTCGACGCTACTGGCGGTCGGCGGAGCGTCGGTGTTGTTGCCGGATGCCCGGCCGCCCGCGGCTGCGGCGGCTAAGTTAGCCGAACTGAACGCCGTGACCGCCGCCAAAGCGACGGCGGCGCCGGCCAGCGCTGTTCTGGATCGCCTCATCTAGATACTCCTGGCACTGCGAAGGTGTGACCGGATATCGGGCACGTTAACTATGGCGTTCGCCGCCGCAGCCGCGTTACACGTTCTCTTAGGGGTGCGGAAAGGGTGCATGGCTTACTCGTACCGCCATCGGCACTGTTGCGTTGGGCGTTGGCATGATCGAGGCAGACTTGAGCAGTGAAGTCATCGACCCGCCCGCGCCCGTGGCTGCCGCCGACGTCGGCGTTCGCTGGCTTCCGGTTCCCGACCGAGGTGATCGTCATCGCGGTGCGCTGGTATCTGCGGTTCAATTTGTCCTACCGCGACGTTGAGGAGCTACTGGTCGAGCGTGGCGTCGAGGTCGACCACGTCACCGTGTACCGGTGGGTGCAGCGGTTCACCCCACTGCTGGCGGATGCCGCCCGGTTCTGCCGTCACTCGCCGGGTGACCGGTGGTTCGTCGACGAGACCTACGTCAAGGTGAACGGGGTCTGGCGGTACGTGTACCGGGCGGTCGATCAGTACGGGCAGGTCATCGACGTGCTGGTGTCGGCGCGCCGGGACGCTGACGCGGCCCGGCGGTTCTTCCGCCGGGCGCTCTCGGCGTTGAAGGTCAAGCCCACCGAGGTGGTCACCGACGCCGCCGCGGTCTACCCGAGCGTGCTCGACGAGCTGATCCCGCAGGCGTGGCACCACGTCGAGCAGTACGCCAACAATCCGATCGAGGCTGATCACAGTCGGCTTAAACACCGACTGAGACCGATGCGCGAGCTACGAACGGACAACACAGCACAAGTGATCATCGCCGGGCACGCCTTCATGCAGAACTTGCGCCGCGGACACTATGAACTCAGCCTGGACGCCCCGCCGATGACGCGGGTCGCCGCTGCGTTTGCAGAACTCGCCCAAGCGATCTGACCGCCGACCCGGCGCGGGTTCAACACGTCCGCCGGTTCCACAACGCAACGGCGCCGGCGAACACGCGCGTAA
>JAOPWA010000102.1 GCA_025965915.1 Dactylosporangium sp.
GGCACGCCGGTGACGGACGCGGACCTCCACGCCGCTCCGCTCGGCCCGCTCGGGCGCGACCTCGAACGCCTGCCCGCGCTACTCGGCACGAACAGCGCCGGCATCGGCTCCAACTCCTGGGTGATCGCCGGTTCGCGTACCACCACCGGCAAGCCGATCCTCGCCAACGACCCGCATCTCGGCCCGACCATGCCGGCCGTGTGGTTCCAGATCGGACTGCACTGCGACTGCGGCCTGCACGTCGAGGGTTACAGCTTCTCCGGGCTGCCCGGCGTGGTCATCGGCCACAACGACCGCATCGCCTGGGGCTTCACCAACCTCGGACCAGACGTCACGGACCTGTACCTGGAGAAGGTCGACGGCGACCGTTACCTCGTCGACGGCCAGTGGCGTGACCTGGACAAGCGCCAGGAGACGATCAAGGTGGCGGGCGGCAAGCCGGTGACGGTGACCGTCCGTACCGGCAAGGACGGTCCGCTGCTGTCCGACGCCTCTGCCGAACTGCGCGGCATCGGCGCCGCCGCACCCGTGAACGGCGAAGGCACCCCGAGCGAGACCGCGACGAGTCAGGCCCCCGGGTACGCGGTCGCGCTGCGCTGGACCGCCCTGGATCCGGGTCGCACGGTGGAGGCGCTGTTCGCCCTCGACGCGGCGCGCGACTGGTCGGAGTTCCGCAAGGCGGCGTCGCAGTTCGACGTGCCGGCACAGAACATGATCTACGCCGACGTGGACGGCAACATCGGATACCAGTCGCCGGGGCGCATCCCGGTACGCGGCAAGGGCGACGGCCGCTGGCCGGCGCCCGGTTGGGACTCAGGCTTCGAGTGGAAGAGCTTCGTGCCCTTCGACGAGCTGCCCAGCGTGTACAACCCGGCACAGGGGTACGTGGTGACCGCCAACCAAGCCGTCATCGGGCCGGCGTACCCGCGGTTCCTGACCAACGACTGGACGTACGGCTACCGCGCCGAGCGGATCAAGGAGATGCTCGACACGGCCGGCGGGAAGATCGGCGTCACCGACGTCAGCCGGATGCAGATGGACAACCGCAACGGAATGGCCCCGACGCTCGTACCCCTGCTGTTGAACGCGCAGGTGACCGGCGCGACGGCGAAGGCACGGTCCCTGCTGCGCGGCTGGGACTTCCAGCAGCCCGCCGACGGCAGTTCCGGCACGTCACAGGGCCGGAGTTCGGCGGCCGCGGCGTACTACAACGCGGTCTGGCGGCATCTGCTGGCGCGGCTGTTCGACGAGCTGCCCGCCGACCGCAAAGCCGACGGTGAGGACCGCTGGTTCGAGGTGGTACGCGCCCTGATCGCCGACCCCGGCTCGGCGTGGTGGGACGACAAGAGCACGCCACAGCGCGAGACCCGTGAGGACATCGTGGCGGCAGCCATGCGCGACGCTACCGACGAGCTGTCGAAGCGACTCGGCGATGATCCGGCCGGGTGGCGCTGGGGTGCGCTGCACCAGATCACCGTCCGCAACCAGACCTTCGGCAAGTCGGGGGTCGCACCGGTCGAGTGGCTGTTCAACGCCGGTCCCGCGCCGGCATCCGGCGGGAGTTCGATCGTCAACGCGACCGGTTGGAACGCTCACGACGGGTACGAGGTCGACTGGGTGCCGTCGATGCGGATGGTCGTCGACATGTCCAATCTGGACAGCTCACGCTGGGTGCAGCTGATGGGAGAGTCGGGGCACGCGTTCAGCGCGCACTACCACGACCAGTTCGAGCTGTGGCGCACCGGCGGGACGCTGCCGATGCGGTGGGAGCGGGCCACGATCCAGCGGGAGGCGAAGCACGAGCTGCGCCTTCGCCCGTAACGCCGATGATCGCGGAGACTTCTCCGTCCCGGCACGGAGAAGTCTCCGCGATCATGAAGGAGAACCGTTACGAGATCACCGCGTCGACGGCCTTCTTCAGCGCGCTGGGCTGCTGCGGCCTCCGCGGCGCGTCGTCGCGCTTGGCGATCATCGCCTCGCCGAGCTGCTGCAGCTCCTTGCGGCCCAGGCCCTCCCGGACCTTCGGAAACCACTCCTGCTCCTCCTCCTCGATGTGGTGCGAGACGTTCTCGATGAGGACGGTGGTCTTCGCGTCGAAGTGCTCGTCGTCGGGGCTCATCGCGACCAGCTCCATACACAGCAGATCCGCGACGTGGTGCTCCTCGTAGGACTCCAACACGTCGTCTTCGAGGGCGGGGATGGCCTTACGCACCGCCGGGTACATGACCTCGTTCTCGAGGTACGTGTGGACGGTCAGCTCCTCGAGGATCTGATCGACGATCTTGCCCTTGGCAACCTTCGCTCCCTTACCGGCCTGCTCGAAATCTTTGAACAGCCGCCGGATCCTCTTGTGGTCTTCCTTCAAAATCACGATGGCGTCGGTCGACATCTGGCCCCCTCAGGCACGTTGGACCCTCGTCTCTTGCCCCGGCGTCAGGGTGACGAAACGTATGAGCAGTGGGGCTGTGACTCAACAATCGGGACCGGGCCGCAGTCCACTGGACAGCCGGTACTCCCCCGGGCGGGTGACGCGTACGGTCGTCCAGCCATCCGCTGCCGCGGCTACACAGGCACCGGGCCCGCCGACGGTCAGCCAGCGCGACCACCGCACCCGGACCAGCACGTCGCCGGATACGTCCGTGA
>JAOPWA010000433.1 GCA_025965915.1 Dactylosporangium sp.
GCGCGATCGCGGGGGCCTTCGGCTATCACCGCGAGTCCGGCGACTTCGTGCTCTTCGAGACCTCCGCGATCGTGCTCGCGACCGGGGGCGTCGGCAAGTCGTACAAGGTGACCTCGAACTCCTGGGAGTACACCGGCGACGGCCACGCGCTCGCGATGCGGGCCGGCGCGACACTGATCAACATGGAGTTCCTCCAGTTCCACCCCACCGGAATGGTCTGGCCGCCGTCGGTCAAGGGCATCCTGGTGACCGAGTCGGTCCGGGGTGACGGCGGCGTCCTCAAGAACTCCGACGGCAAGCGGTTCATGTTCAACTACGTCCCCGACGTGTTCCGCAAGCAGTACGCGGAGACCGAGGAGGAGGCCGACCGCTGGTACACCGACCCCGACAACAACCGTCGCCCGCCTGAACTGCTGCCACGCGACGAGGTGGCGCGCGCGATCAACTCGGAGGTCAAGGCCGGCCGGGGTACACCCGCCGGCGGCATCTACCTGGACATCGCGTCCCGGCGCTCACCCGAGTTCATCCTCAAGCGGCTCCCGTCGATGCACCACCAGTTCAAGGAACTGGCCGACGTCGACATCACGAAGCAGCCGATGGAGATCGGGCCGACCTGCCACTACGTGATGGGCGGCGTCGAGGTCGACCCGGACACGGCCGCGGCGGCGGTACCCGGACTGTTCGCCGCCGGCGAGGTCTCCGGCGGCATGCACGGCTCCAACCGGCTCGGCGGCAACTCACTGTCCGACCTGCTGGTCTTCGGTAAGCGCGCCGGTGAGTACGCGGCGCGGCACGCCGACAACGCAGCCAAGCGGGCCAAGGTCTCGGCCGCCGCCCTCAACGCCGCCGTGGATACCGCGCTCGCGCCGCTGGGCCGCGCCGACGGCGGTGAAAACCCGTACACGGTGCACAGCGAGCTACAGCAGGTGATGAACGACCTGGTCGGCATCATCCGGCGTAAGGCAGAGCTGGAGGAGTCGCTCGCGCGGCTGGCCGAGCTCAAGGAGCGGGTCAAGAAGGTGGGGGTCGGCGGCGGCCGCCGCTACAACCCGGGCTGGCACCTCGCACTCGACCTGCGCAACATGCTGGCGGTCTCGGAGTGCACGGCCAAGGCCGCCCTGGAACGGGAGGAGTCGCGCGGTGGACACACCCGCGAGGACTTCCCGACGATGAACCCGGACTGGCGCAAGATCAACCTGGTGTGCTCGTTGCGGGGCGAGGACGTCCAGCTCGAGCACAAACCACTGCCCCGGATGCGCACTGAGCTGGCCCAGCTGTTCGACCGGACCGAGCTTTCCAAGTACCTGACCGATGAGGAGCTGGCGGAGCTCGACGCGGTCGCCGAAAGCCCTGCCTGGTCGGGCAACGCAGCCGAGGCCTCCCGTAAGGATGGTGTGTGATGGGCGAGAAGCGCCACTTCCGGGTCTGGCGCGGCGACGACGCCGGTGGCCAGCTCGAGGACTTTCAGGTCGAGGTCAACGAGGGTGAGGTCGTCCTTGACGTCATCCACCGACTGCAGGCCACCCAGACGCCCGATCTCGCGGTTCGCTGGAACTGCAAGGCGGGTAAGTGCGGCTCCTGCTCGATGGAGATCAACGGCAAGCCGCGGCTGGGCTGTATGACGCGGATGTCGACGTTCGAGGAGACCGAGACGGTCACGGTCACCCCGCTGCGCACCTTCCCGGTGATCCGTGACCTGGTCACGGACGTGTCCTTCAATTATCAGAAGGCGCGGGAGCTGCCGGCGTTCGCCCCACCGGCAGGCGTCGCCCCGGGCGAGTACCGGATGCAGCAGATCGACGTGGAACGTTCGCAGGAGTTCCGCAAGTGCATCGAGTGCTTCCTCTGCCAGAACGTCTGTCACGTCATCCGTGACCACGACGACAACAAGACGGCGTTCTCGGGTCCGCGCTTCTTCATCCGGGCCGCCGAGCTGGACATGCACCCGCTCGACGCCCGCACGGACCGCAAAGATATGGCGGTTGAGGAGCAGGGCATCGGGTACTGCAACATCACCAAGTGCTGCAGCGAGGTGTGCCCGGAGCACATCAAGATCACCGATAACGCGATCATCCCGATGAAGGAGCGTGCGGTGGACCGCCGCTACGACCCGATCGCCTGGCTCGGCTCGAAGATCTTCCGCCGTCAGGAGCTCGACAAGCCGTCGGGGTACGCGACCGCGGGCGTCGGCACGGCCTCCTCGTCGCCGGGCCGCCCGGACGGTGGGACCGTCTCGTCGCCGGTTCACCAGGCCGCGGCGACCGGAGCCCAGGGCGACATCAGCATGAACTGGCACCGCGAGGCGGCCGCCGGACACGCGGCGGCGGTGGGCCCGGACGGCAAGCTGCCGGTCACCGAATTCACCGGGGACCGCGCGGGCGCCCAGTCGCCGTTCGGGGACGACGTCCCGTTGCCGATGTCGGTTCAGGACATCAACTACCAGCACCCGACGCCCCCCGACGAGCACTGAGGACAACCGGGAACGGCCGGTGGGCGATGCCCACCGGCCGTTCCCGTCCGCTACCTTCTGCCGCTGGCGATACGTCGCATCGCCGCCGCGTACCGCGCGGTTGCCAGGTCCTGGGCCAGCCAGCCCATCGGCCCGGCCAGTCGGGTGTACCAGCGGGCCGGGCGGCTGAATGCCTTGATGTCCAGCCACACCTGGTCGGCGGAGTCGAGGTGTACTCCGAACGATTCCTCGCCGATCTCCGGGTGCCCGGGCAGCGTGCCGTACCCGAACCCGTACCGGCGGTCCTCGTCGACCACCCACACCACCTGGCACGGGATCCGCAGGAACGCCACCGACATGGTCACGCGTACGTCCACCGCGGGCGGCGGGGTCGATTCGGGCACCCGCAGGCCGGCACGCCGCTGCATGTTCCAACCGCGCAGCCCGTCGACGGCTCGCCGGAACGCTTCGGCGCCGACTCCCAGGTTTTCGTGCCGCCAAACGTGCCGGTACCCCGCGGGCAACTGCTCACCGCGGGTCGCGCCGACCTCCGGATAGGTCAAGTCCGTCATGCAGTGATCGTGCCCTGCTCGGGCAGCCGTCAATCACCCGGCCGTCAGCTGGCGCCTTCGGTATCGGCGCCTTCGGTATCGGCGCCTTCCGTCAGGAACGGCCGCAGTGCCGCCGCGATCGGTACGTCCGCCGGCAGCCACGCCACGTCGAACAGTTCGTCGGCGGCGAGCCACCGCATCGCCTGGTGCTCGGTCAGTCGCGGTTCGTCTACACCGCACAGCCGGGCGGTGTACACCCGCAGCACCGCCGTGCCGTTGCCCAGTGCGACTTCCTCCCCGACACGGGTACCCACGTCAATGCGTACCCCCAGCTCTTCCAGGCATTCACGGGCGAGCGCGGTGGGGTCGTCCTCGCCCGGCTCGACCTTCCCACCCGGGAACTCCCAGCGGCCGGCCGCCTCCGGCTGGTCGGACCGGGCACAGGCGAGTACCCGGCCGCCAGCGATGATCGCGGCGCCGACCACAACCTGTGGGGTAGGTCGTTCGTTATGCATGGTCGTCAAGCGTGCCAGATCCACTGTCCGTTCGGGCGCAAGGGTCGTCCGATGAGACACCCGGCCGGGTAGGTGTGGGCGTGGACACACCGCATGGTCGCAGACGAGACTTGCACACACGAAATGCAACGGGGAGGCTTCGATTCGGCCACAAGCCGGCAACGCTGCCCGAGAGGTGACATAATGCGCGTTCGACGGAGCGACAACCGCGCGGACTATCTCGTCGATGCTCTGAGCCTGCTCGATGGGTGGACCCGAGACGGCCGGGAGTTCCGGCGGACCCTCCGGCTGGACGATTCACAGCACGCCGCGCTCATCGAGCGCATCAAGATCGTGGCCGACGCGCTCCATTTGTGCCCGCAGGTCCGTCGCCTTGATGGGCATACGCAGATAAAGCTGTGTACGACCGAGAACGAGGCGCTCTCCGACGGCGAGGTCACCCTCGCGGCCCGGATCGAGACGATGTATCAGGCGATCGAGCAGACGGCCTAGTTCTCAAGCGGGTCCGGGGGCAGCTCCACCTCTTCGTCGGCAGCAAGTGCGGCAAGGACTGACAGGTCACCGCGCAGGAACGCTGCTACTACCTCCCAGTGCGCGGACCGTTGTTGTCCGTTACATCGGGCACGGATCGGGCACGAACCACCTAACGATCCTTCCGATGCCAACTGCTGGCGGTGAAGCTGACCATGAACATGGTCCCCGCCTCGCTGGCCCTGAACCACCCGAGGAGATCGGTGTGGCCGAGCCCTGTCGGCGAACCCCACCAGTCGTCTCCCGGTCCGTACGGATTGGAGCTGCTCTCCTGTGTCTGGCGGTGACGGTAATCCACGTGATCGACCAGGGCGGGTTTCCGGGTAGCAAGCAGCCGCGCTACGTAGCCATCGGCTACTACCTGCTGGAGGCGGCCGGCATCGTGGCCGCCGTTCTCCTGCTGCGCTCGGGTTCGCAGAAGGGCTGGCTACTTGCCGCCGGTGTGGCACTTGGACCGCTGGTCGGCTACGTCCTGTCCCGTGGCCCGGGGATGCCCAGCTACACCACGGACGTAGGTCACTGGACGCACCCGTTGAGCATGGTCAGCGTGATCGTGGAGAGCGTCCTGCTGGTACTCACGCTCTGGGCGCTGTGGTCAGCTCGTAATCGAGCTCCATGAATGCGGCCCTCTAAACGGTGGCAGTGAGCGGGTCAACGCGAGCCGGGGTGGCTGGGGCATCTGCGTCGCTGCCCGCGACCCTGCCGCAGGCGGTACGGGCCGAGTTGCGCCGGGCACTGCGCCCGCCGTACGAAATCCCCAGCGTCGTGGTGGGCAACGGCCTGCTGATGACGGCGAGCTGGACTCTGCTGCCGCCCAGCGTTGTCAGCTCCGTGTTCCGGTTCCACGGGCCGCTGGCGTTCGCGATAGTGCTGGCCACCTGGATGTACTCCGACGTGCCGGCGACCAACCTGCTCGGCGGCGACTCGGCGCGCAGCATCGCGGCACTGGGCGACCCGGCCACGCTACGGCGGCTCTGGTACGCGAAGAACATCGTGTTGTGGCTACTAGTCACTCCACTGTGCGCACTGGTCGCCATCGGGGTCGGCATCTATGAGAACAAGCTGGCCACCGCCGCGCTGACCGTGCTGTGGATCGCGACGGTGCCACCGGGCGCCCTCGGCTTCGCCAGCTGGGTCGGGGTCTGGTTTCCCTACCACACGCTGCCAGTGCGGTACCGGTGGGCGCGGCGGCGCCACTGGTGGCGGATGCTCGCACGGTGGATGCTGCTGCTGCTGGCTCCGGCCGGTGTGGTACCGCTGCTGAAACTGGCGCTGAGCCTGCCCAGCCTGCTGCTGTGGAATGTCGCCAACCCCGCGGCGCACGGCAGCCACATCAGCGACGCCCAGTTCGGCTGGGGCCTGCTGCTGGCCGCTGCCATCGCCATCGCCGCATGGCTGGTCGGCAACCGGTACGGACCCCGCCTGGCCAACCGCCGCCGGCAGTGGCTGACCGCGTTCCTCACCGATCCGGACCGCGGCTGACACCCCGCCGCACCGAGCCCATGGGTCACCACGACCGCCACGATCACCGGCGTACGGACCCCGGCATCCCGGCTCGCCGCACCCTCCCGGTCCCGACGCCTGGTCAGGTGCCCCGGATGTGCCCCGAGGCGAAGATCCAAGCTCATGGCCAGGGAAAACGTGGCCGTGTCAGACGTTGAAGCGGAACTCCACCACGTCGCCGTCCTGCATCACGTACTCCTTGCCTTCGATGCGCACCCTGCCGGCAGCCTTCGCAGCGGCCATCGAGCCAGCGGCGATCAGGTCGTCGTACCCGACGATCTCCGCCTTGATGAACCCGCGCTGAAAGTCGGAGTGGATGACGCCGGCGGCCTCCGGGGCGGTCGCCCCGATCGGGACCGTCCAGGCCCGCGCCTCCTTCGGCCCGGCCGTCAGGTACGTCTGCAGCCCCAGCGTCCGGAAGCCGACCCGGATGAGCTGGTGCATGCCGGGCTCGTGCTGGCCGATCGACTCCAGCAGCTCGCGCGCCTCTTCCTCGGGCAGGTCGATCAGCTCCGACTCGACCTGCGCGTCCATGAAGATCGCCTCGGCGGGCGCGACCAGCGCACGCAGCTCGGCCAGGAGCGCCTCGTTGGCCAGCTCCTCCTCGTCGACGTTGAAGACGTACAGGAACGGCTTGCCGGTCAGCAGGTGCAGCTCGCGTAGGTCGGCCGTGTCGATGCCCGCGGCCTCGGCGCCCGCGTACAGCGTCGTACCGGTGTTGAGCAGCTCCTGGGCGGCTTTCGCGGCCGCGACCATCGGCGCGCGATCCTTGCGCAGCTTCGCTTCCTTCTCCAGCCGCGGCAGCGCCTTCTCGATCGTCTGCAGGTCAGCCAGAATCAGCTCGGTGTTGATCGTCTCGATGTCGTCGGCGGGCGAGACCTTGCCGTCGACGTGCACGACGTTCGGGTCGCTGAACACGCGTACGACCTGGCAGATCGCAGACGCGTCGCGGATGTTGGCCAGGAACGCGTTGCCCCGGCCCTGCCCCTTGGAGGCGCCGCGCACGAGGCCGGCGATGTCGAGGAACGACACGGGCGCGGGCAGGATCTTCTGCGAACTGTGGATCTCGGCGAGCTTCTCCAGCCGGGGGTCGGGCAGGCCCACCACGCCGATGTTGGGCTCGATGGTGGCGAAGGGATAGTTGGCGGCGAGCACGTCGTTCTTGGTCAACGCGTTGAACAGGGTGCTCTTGCCAACGTTGGGCAGGCCGACGATGCCGATGCTGAGACTCACGTGCGCCGAGTCTACGCGGTGTCACCGGCAAGATCCGGGCGACGGCGGCGCGTCAGATTCTGGCCCGTTCGCGCCACAACTCCAGCACCGTCCGGTCACCCTGCACGTCCAGCCCTTCGGTGCCCCGCCGGTTCCACAGCAGCAGGTACAGGTGGGCCGCGGGCCCGGCGACGGTCAGATCGGCGGGGCTCGCGCCGGCGACCACCCGGCGGCTGTCAGGCCCGATGTTCATCGTCCACGCCGCGTCGGCGTCGGTTGCCGCCACCGCCATGCTCACCGTCGGGTCCGCGACCAGCCCGCTTCGCGATCTGCTGAAGAACCCGTTGAGCAGTTCGTCGATACCGTCGGCGGCGAAGGTCGGGGCCCACTCCGGGACGCCCGTGATCACCGACTCGGCGTCGGCCAGGTGGATCGCGGTCTCGTGCGCCTGCCGGCGGGCCCAGAACGCCAGCGGCGACGGCGCGGGCAGGAACGTCCAGCAGATCATCGCCTCGTCCGCGGCCGCCAGCGCATCCACGAGCGCGCGATGGCCATCGCGGAACCAGCCCACGAGCTCATCGTCGGGCACCGGGGCGAAGAACGCGGCTCCTTCCTCGTCAGTAAAGGGCCGGGCGTTTCCGGTGGACAGGTAGGAAGCCGACCACCGATGAACGCCACCCAGGTGGCTGAGCAGGTCGCGCACCTGCCAGCCGGGGCACGTCGGCACGTCGGCGTCGATCCCGGCGCGCTCGGCCACGTCGGCGAGCCGCCGGCCGTCACGATCCAGTACGGCGATGTGGTCAGCTATCCGCATACCGGTCAGCATGCCATCGGCCACCGACAAAATCCGGTCCACGAGACTGCGTACCCCCATGTCCGAAAACCGCGAGCATCCGGGCGCCCGCGGGGGCAGGATCGGTCTTGTGGAGTTGGATTTCGAACGGTGCTACCGGGCGGTCGACAGCCGGGACCCGCGCTTCGACGGCTGGTTCGTCACGGCCGTCACCTCGACGCGGATCTACTGCCGCCCGTCCTGCCCGGCCGTCACACCGAAACGACATAATGTCCGCTTCCTCCCCTCCCCCGCCTCCGCGCAGCGCGAGGGCTTCCGGGCCTGCCTGCGCTGCCGCCCGGACGCGGCCCCCGGCTCGCCGGAGTGGGACAACCGCGCCGACGTGGTGGCCCGCGCGATGCGCCTGATCGGCGACGGGGTCGTCGACCGCGACGGTGTGCCGGGCCTGGCCGGCCGGCTCGGGTACACCGAGCGGCACCTGCACCGGATGTTGCACGCCGAACTGGGCGCGGGGCCGCTGGCGCTGGCCCGGGCGCAACGCGCCCAGACCGCCCGGATCCTCATCGAGACGACCGCCCTGAGCCTGGCGGAGATCGCATTCGCGGCCGGATTCCACAGCGTGCGGCAGTTCAACGAGACGATCCGGGACGTGTACGGTCGGGCGCCCTCGGCACTGCGATCAGCCTCAGCCGCAGCCGGCACCGCCTCTCCCGGCACGATCACGCTGCGACTGCCGTACCGTGCGCCACTGCACGCGGACGCGCTGTTCGGCTTCCTGGCCGCCCGGGCGATTCCCGGCGTCGAGATCACCGACGACAGCGGCTACCACCGCACGCTGCGCCTGCCACACGGCCACGCCACCGCGTCGCTGGCCCCCCGCGACGGCCATGTGCAGGCGACGCTTTGCCTGACCGACGTACGCGATCTCGCCCCGGCCGTGGCGCGCTGCCGTCGCCTGCTCGATCTTGATGCCGACCCCGAGGCCGTCGACACCGCGCTCACCACCGACCCCGCGCTCACCGAGACGATCGAGAAAGAGCCAGGGGTACGCCTACCGCGCGCCGTGGACGGCTTCGAACTCGCCGTACGGGCGGTCGTGGGCCAGCAGGTGTCCGTCGCCGCGGCCCGCACGGTACTCGCGAAGCTGGTGCGGGGATGTTCCCCTGTTCCTGAGGAGGGCGCCCCTCTTACGGTCCATGCCGGTACAGGGGCGCCCTCCTCAGGAAAGCTGACGCTCTTCCCCGACGCCGCTACCGTCGCCGAGGCGCCGGACGTGGCGTTCGGCATGCCGGCCGCACGGCGGCGCACGATCCGGGCCCTTGCCAGCGCGGTGGCCGACGGCGACCTCGTACTCGACGACGGCGCCGACCGCGCCGAGACGGAGAAGCGGCTGTTGGAACTGCCGGGC
The DNA here is from genome assembly GCA_025965915.1 of Dactylosporangium sp. Lineage (GTDB taxonomy): Bacteria > Actinomycetota > Actinomycetes > Mycobacteriales > Micromonosporaceae > Planosporangium. The sequence continues at coordinate 8,963 of JAOPWA010000433.1, forward strand.
GTCGGGCCGTGGACGGCCGGCTACACCGCGCTGCGTGCTCTCGGCGACCCTGACGTCTTTCTCCCGACCGACCTGGGTGTACGCCGCGGCGCGGCCGCACTCGGCCTACCCGACGAACCGGCCGCACTGGCGGAGTACGCGACGCGATGGCGGCCCTGGCGCTCGTACGCACTCATCAGACTCTGGAGACACGCATGAACTGGTATTCATCCACTATGGACACGCCGGTCGGCCCGTTCACCACTCTGCTGGCCGATGACGAGACGGTCCTCGCCAGCGGCTGGACCGTCGACGCGAACCTGCTGGCTTCACTCGTACACCCGACGTTGAAACCGGAGGCGGACCCGCAACCACGGGCGGACCTCGGCCAGGTCACGAAGGCCGTGCTGGCCTATCTTGACGGCGACATCGCGGCAGTGGACGAGGTGGCGGTGCGGCAGCGCTCCGGGGTGTTCCTGGAGCAGGCGTGGCAGGCGCTGCGCGACGTTCGCCACCCGGTCACCTACACGGAGTTCGCCGCCCTGGCCGGACGACCGGCGGCCGTGCGAGCGGCCGCCCAGGCGTGCGCGCGCAACGCGGCCGCGCTGTTCGTGCCGTGCCACCGCGTGCTGCGCACCGACGGATCGCTCGGTGGCTTCCGCTGGGGACTGCCGGTCAAGCGTTGGCTACTTGATCACGAGGCGTAATGGCCATTCTATCGGCGCTGGTCGCACCGGCGCCCGCCGACAGACCAAGATCATCATATGGCGAAAAGCGGTGGGGAACGTCGGAGGTCACCGGTAGCTTCGAGGCGTGCCAGCCGCCGAGAATCCCCCAGTAGTCCATCGTCGGTTGCGCAACCTCTGGCGGATCCGCCACTACGTGCGCCCCTATCTCAACCAGATGATCTGGCTGCTGGTCGCCGCCGCAGCCGCGACCGGCGCCAGCATCGTGGTGCCGCTCGTCGTGCGCCGGGTCGTCGACGGCCCGGTGCGCCACGGCGACTCGACGGGCCTGCTCGAACTCGGTGCGCTCGCACTCGCGCTCGGCGTGGTCGAGGCGGTCCTCATCTTCATCCGGCGCTGGACCCAGTCCGCCTCCGCGCTCGGCATGGAGGCGGCGCTGCGCCGCGACCTGTACGCGCATCTCCAGCGGCTGCCGATCGCGTTCCACGATCGGTGGCAGTCGGGTCAGCTGCTGTCCCGCGCGACCGCTGACCTGTCGGTGATCCGACGGTTCCTGTCCTTCGGCGTCATCTTCCTCGTGGTCAACACCGCCACCTACGTCACGGTGGTCGCGCTGCTACTTCAGCTGTACTGGCCACTCGGGCTGCTCGTGGCGGCGAGCGCGGTGCCGCTGTTGTACGTGAGCAAGCGGTTCACCAACCAGTACTTCAAGGCGTCCCGGACGATGCAGGACCAACTGGGCGACCTCGCCACCCAGGTCGAGGAGTCGGCACAGGGCATCCGGGTCATCAAGTCCTTCGGCCGGCGCCGTCACCAGGGCACTCTGTTCGCCGACGGCGCGCAGCGCGTCCACGACACCGCCGTCGGCAAGGCACGCATGCTCGCCACCACCTGGTCACAGTTCGACCTGATCCCCAACGTGACGCTGGCGCTCGTCCTGGTCGTCGGGGCGCTGGAGGTATCCCGCGGCGCCCTGTCGCTGGGCGGCCTCGTGGCGTTCGTGTCGCTGCAGGTGATGCTCGTCTGGCCGATCGACGCACTTGGTTGGATCATCGCCAACGGCCAGGAGGCGATGACCGCGGCCGATCGGGTCTACGAGGTGCTCGACACCGAACCGTCCATCGTGGACCACCCGAAGGCCGCCACGGTCTCACCGCGCGACGTCGAGGGCCGTGTCCGGTTCGAAGCGGTCACGTTCACCTATCCGGGCGCGCGGTCACCCGTGCTGCGCCGCGTCGACCTCGACGTCCGGCCCGGCGAGACCCTCGCCATCGTCGGCGCGACCGGGTCCGGCAAGACCTCGCTGGTCTCGCTCGTGCCCAGGCTCTATGACGTGACCGCGGGTCGGATCACCATCGACGGACGGGACGTGCGCGACTACCGGTTGACCTCACTGCGCCGCATCGTCGGCGTGGCGTTCGAGGAGCCCACCCTGTTCTCGATGAGCGTCCGGGAGAACCTCGCACTCGGTCGCGCCGACGCGAGCGACGACGACATCGCCGAAGCACTCGCGGTGGCGCAGGCCGAGTTCGTCTACGAACTGCCGTGGGGCCTCGACAGCCGCGTCGGCGAGCAGGGACTGTCGCTGTCCGGTGGCCAACGGCAGCGCCTCGCGCTCGCCCGGGCGGTGCTGGGCAAACCGCGGGTCCTGGTCCTCGACGATCCACTGTCCGCCCTGGACGTGCACACCGAGGCACTCGTCGAGGAGGCCCTCGCCCGGGTACTGAAAGGCACGACGGCGCTGCTCGTGGTGCACCGCCCGTCGACGGTCGCGCTCGCCGACCGGGTGGCTCTCCTGCTCGACGGGGAGATCGCCGCCATCGGCACGCACTCCGAACTGCTCGCGACCGTCCCTGAGTACCGAGCGGTGCTGTCGGCCGACGCCGACGCCGACATCGACGAGGAGGTGCCCGCGTGACTGTCGACGTCAGAGCGTGGCGAGGAGTCGCGGCGGACGACGACGCCGAGCGCACGGTGGCGGAGGCTGGCGACGCCGCCTCGGTGGTGCGGCTCCAGGCCAGCAGCCGATGGCTGCTCGGCTCGCTGCTGCGGCCCCATCGGCGGCCGCTACTGGCGGTCGTGGTGCTGCTGCTGATCCAGAACGCCGCCTCGATGGCCGGCCCCTACCTGGTCAAGCTCGGCATCGACCGGGGCATCCCGCCGCTGTCGGGCGGCCGCCACGACGCGACCGTGCTCGTCACGGTCGCGGTGGCGTTCGCGGTGGCCGCGGCGACCGAATACCTCACCAAGCGCGGGTTCCTGGCGCTGTCCGGGCGGATCGGCCAGACGATCCTGCTCGACCTGCGGAGCCGGGTATACGACCATTTCCAGCGGTTGAGCGTCAGCTTCCACGAGCGGTACACGTCCGGCCGGGTGGTGGCCCGGCTGACCAGCGACATGGACTCGATCAGCGAACTGCTCGACGGTGGCATCGAGGACCTTGTCCTCGCCGGCCTGTCGGTCATCTCGGTCGCGGCGATCCTGCTCTGGCTCGACTGGCCGATGGCGCTGGTCACGATGGTGTCGTTCCCGTTCCTGCTCGTGTTGTCGCGCTGGTTCCAGCGCGCGTCGGCGCGGGCCTACCGGCGAACCAGGGAAACGGTCGCCCTGGTGATCGTCCACTTCGTCGAGTCGATGGGCGGCATGCGGGCGGTGCACGCGTTCCGGCGCGAGCCCCGAAACCAGGAGATCTTCGACGCGGTCAACGACGACTACCGCGCCGCCAACGTGAAGGCGATGCGGCTGATCGCGATCTATGCGCCCAGCATCAAACTGGTCGGCAACGTGACGATCGCGGTGGTGCTCACCTATGGCGGATACCGGGCGCTGCACGGGCAGACGGAGGTAGGCGTGCTTGCCGCCTTCCTGCTCTATCTGCGCCGCTTCTTCGAGCCTATGCAGGAGCTGAGCCAGTTCTACAACTCGCTGCAGTCGGCGACCGCCGCGCTGGAGAAGCTCGCCGGGGTGCTCGACGAGCCACCGGGTGTGCCGGAGCCCGCGGACCCGACGCCGTTGCCGGGCGTTGGCGCGGGCGATATCCACTTCCACGGCGTACGGTTCGCCTACCGAGGGGACCGGCCGGTCCTGCCCCGGCTCGACCTGCACCTTCCGGCCGGTCAGACAGTCGCGGTCGTCGGGGCGACGGGCGCGGGCAAGTCGACCATCGCGAAGTTGGTGGCGCGCTTCTACGACCCGAGTGAGGGCACCGTCACGCTCGACGGCGTCGACCTCCGCGAAATCACCGACGACGACCTGCGCCGCGCCGTCGTCATGGTGACCCAGGAGAACTTCCTGTTCTCCGGTACGGTCGCCGAGAACATCGGCTTCGGTCGCCCCGGCGCCAGCCGCGAGGAGATCGAGGCAGCGGCCCGGGCGATCGGCGCGGACGCGTTCATCCGGGCGCTCCCCGACGGGTATGACACCGACGTCCGCAAGCGGGGTGGTCGACTGTCCGCCGGCCAGCGCCAGCTCGTCGCGTTCGCCCGGGCGTTCCTGGCCGACCCGGCGGTGCTCATCCTCGACGAGGCCACGTCATCCCTGGACATTCCGTCCGAGCGGCTGGTGCAGCGCGCCCTGCGTACGATCCTCGCCGACCGGACCGCCATCGTGATCGCCCACCGGCTGTCCACAGTGGAGATCGCCGACCGGGTGCTCGTGCTCGACCATGGCGGGGTGGTCGAGGACGGGCCGCCGGCCGAGCTCGTGGCCGGCGGCGGCCGGTACGCGCGACTTCACCAGCAGTGGCGCGACAGCCTCGTCTAACCCTGCGTGCGCGTTCCGGGTCGGGACAGCCCACCCGGTGATGGGTCGGTATAGTCCCTCCGGTGTCCGTCACCGACCGCATGCTGGCCCTGACGCCGCAGCCGTTCCGTTCGCTGCTACTCAAGCGCCGCGAGGTCGTCAAGTTCCTCCTGGTCGGGGGCACCTGCTACCTGCTCACACTCGTGATCAACTACGGGTTGAAGCTTACCGTCCTCTCCACCAGACCCGTCACGGCCTTGACCATCGCGACCGTCGTGACCGCGGTGATCTCCTACATCCTCAACCGCGAATGGTCGTTCCGGACCCGCGGCGGCCGCCGCCGCCACCACGAAGCCTCGCTGTTCTTCCTCTTCAGCGCGGTCGCCATCGGGCTGACCGACGTTCCGTTGCTGCTGGCGCGGTACGTCTTCGACCTGCAGGTGCCGACGGTGTCGCGGCCGGCCCAGGAGCTGTCCGATTTCATCTGCGGCATGATCCTGGGCACCCTGCTCGGCATGTTCTTCCGGCTGTGGGCCTTCCGCCGGTGGGTCTTCCCCCAAGCGAACGTCCGGCCGGCACGGGGCGAGAGCCCTTCAGGCTCGGCGCCGGCCCCGGTCGGCCACGCCTCAGGGACGAGCGGCTCACCGTCCTGACGGACGCGGCGCCGCCTCGTCCAACGCCAACCGCAGCAGCGCACTGCCCGCGCTCGGACCCTGGTCCAACTCGCGGCGCAGGGTTTCGACCCCGACCAGGCCTCCCTGCACGACGTCCGCGACCAGTGCCCGGATCATGGGCAGATCGCGGCACCACCGGCCGGCGTCGACCACGGCCCGCCCCAGCGAGCAGGTCCGGATCGGCGTCGCCATTCCGGCGTGCGGGTCGGGCCGCCGGGTGCGGTGCACCTGTACGAACTCGACCGACCGGACCTGACGGGTATGCGGCACGAGCACCCGCACGTACGGGTCGCGGGGCAGGCTCCGGACGCCGTGCAACTGGAGCGCGACCCGGCCGGTGAGCACGGCGCCTCGGCCGGCGTAGAGGCCTGCGGCGATCCACCGCTGTCGGGGACTGAGGAAGCGGTCGAACGACGCGTACACCGACGGGAGCACCTCACGCCAGACCCCGGTGCCCAATCGCCACCGGAGCACGGCGCGCGTGACGCCGAGAAGTGCGAGTTGATCGTGGCGGACGAGGCCGTCCTGCGCCGACAGAACAGTGGCCGCGGAGGTCACGGGCATGAAAATGACTGTGCGCCGCCTTACGACGGCGCACAACGGTCACCTTCCGGCTGTGGATAACGCGGTCAGAAGCTGGTCGACAACGGGGTCAGAAGTCCCCGCCGAAGTCACCGCCACCCCAGTCGCCGCCGAAGTCACCGCCACCCCAGTCGCCGCCACCACCGAAGTCACCGGCCGAGTCGTAGCCGCCACCGCCATCACCGCCGCCGTCACCGCCACCCCAGTCACCGCCACCACCGAAGTCACCGGCCGAGTCGTAGCCGCCACCCCAGTCGCCGCCGTAGCCGGCGTCACCCCACGACGGGCTGAACAGCGCGTCGAAGATCAGCATGGAGCCGACGGCACCGGCACCGGCAACCAGCGCGGTCTTCCACAACGGCTGGGAGTACCAGCCCGACGGCACGGGACGGCCCTGCACCATCCCGCCCGGGTAGTAGTACGGCGTGTCCCGGCCCGGCTGCGGGCCCGCCTTGATCTGCTGGCCCTGCACCTCGACCTCGCGCTCCATGGTCAGCGCACCGGCCTGGCGCTGGCCGGCCAGCATTGGAAGCTCCGGCCCCGGGTCGATCCCCATCGCGGTCCGCGCCCCACGCACATAGGCCAGGCCCTCGAGGGCCGTCTCGCGGGCCAACTCGTACTGCTTGGCACTCGTGGCCCGCTCGAGCTGAGCTCCGGCCGCGTTGTAGCGCTCCCCCGCGTCGACCAGTGCCTGCTTGGCGGCCGGGTCGTCACCGCCGGAGAGGTTCATCACCTGGCCACCGAGCCGCTCGTACCAGCGCAGGGCCTCCTCCCGCGCGTCAGCAAGCTCCTGGGCGCGCCTCTTGCGCCCGAAAATTGAAAAAACCACCAGAACCCCCACAAAACCGAGGACGAGCAGCAGGAACAGAACCCAACCCATAAATAAGACGGTACCTACACGTGTCTCGCATCCACCTACGGCATGCTGTCGATCGTGGCGCTTCTTCTGCTGTTCATCGGTCTGATCGTCGGTGCCGCCCTCGGCTGGCTGGCGGCACGCTCCCGGTCGTCGGCCGACATCGCCCGTCTCGACGCCACCCTTCGGGCCACCAAAGAGGGCGAGGTGCGGCTCGAGCAGTCGCTGCGGGCGCTGAGCTTCGAGGCGAGCGCGCAGACCCAGGACGCGGTGGCCGACGCCGTCGCGCCGCTGCGGGAGGCGCTGCTGCGCTACGAGCAGCGGGTGGGGGAACTGGAGCGCGACCGGGTCGGCGCCTACGAGGCGCTGCGCGAGCAGGTGCGGGGCATGTCCGAGGTCTCCGGCGAGCTGCGTACGGAGACCCGGCAGCTGGTGTCGGCGCTGCGCGCGCCGCAGGTGCGTGGACGCTGGGGCGAGCATCAACTGCGCCGCATCGTCGAGGCCGCCGGCATGCTGGCGCACTGCGACTTCTCCGAGCAGGTCACGGCGGTCACCGACGCGGGTGGGATCCGCCCCGACATGGTGGTACGCCTGCACGGCGGGCGCCAGGTGGTCATCGACGCCAAGGCGCCGTTCGAGGCGTACCTGTCCGCGATGGAAGCGCGCGACGACGCCACCCGGAACGCACAGCTCGCCGCACACGCCAAGCATGTACGCGCCCACGTCGACGCCCTGTCCGCCAAGTCCTACTGGGCGGCCTTCGAGCCGACACCCGAGTTCGTGGTGCTGTTCCTGCCGGCCGACCCGTTCCTCGACGTGGCGCTGCAGCGCGACCCCACACTGCTGGAGCACGCGTTCACGCACAACGTCGTGCTCGCCACGCCCGCGACGCTCGTCGCGCTACTGCGCACGATCGCGTACGCGTGGCGCCAGGAGTCGCTGGCCCGCAACGCGCTCGCGGTGCACACGCTCGGCAAGGAGCTGTACACCCGGCTGTCGACGATGGGTGACCACCTGGCGAAGGTGGGCACGTCGCTTTCGGGCGCCGTGACCTCGTACAACAAGGCGATCGGGTCACTGGAGGCACGGGTAC
>JAOPWA010000115.1 GCA_025965915.1 Dactylosporangium sp.
TCACGGACGACGACCTTGCACGACTGCGTGGAGGAGTCGATCCCGGCGACCAGTCCCATACCGGTCACCGTGCCCGCATGAGGTGGTCGAGCGCCAGTTGGTGCAGCCGCACGAAGCCGTAGCCGCGCCGTCCGGCCGCGTCGGCGTCGAAGTCCTCGAACGCGGAGCGGTCCGCGAGCAGCTCCGCGTAGCCCTCGCCGGGTGCCAGCGTGGGCGTCGACAGGTCGGGAACACCGGCCGTCGCGAGCGCCTCGGCGACCTCGGGGTCCGCCCGGAACGCGGCCGCGCGCTCCTTGAGCAGCAGGTACATCTGCATGTTCGCCGCCGCGGAGTCCCACACGCCGGTGATGTCCTCGGTGCGGGACGGCTTGTAGTCGAAGTGCCGCGGCCCGTCGTAGCCGGAGTTCTCGAGCAGGTCCACCAACGAGAAGGCATTGACCAGGTCGCCGTGGCCGAAGATGAGGTCCTGGTCGTACTTGATGCCCCGCTGGCCGTTGAGGTCGAGGTGGAAGAGCTTGCCCGCCCACAGCGCCTGCGCGATGCCTGCGGAGTAGTTGAGCCCGGCCATCTGCTCGTGCCCGACCTCGGGGTTCACACCCACGATGTCGCCGTGCTCCAGCCCCGCGATGAACGCGAGCGCGTGCCCGAGCGTGGGCAGCAGGATGTCGCCGCGCGGCTCGTTGGGCTTGGGCTCGATGGCGAAGCGGATGTCGTATCCGCGGTCGATGACGTACTGGGCGAGCAGGTCGACGCCCTCACGGTAGCGGTCGAGGGCGGCCTGGATGTCCTTGGCCGCGTCGGACTCCGCGCCCTCCCGGCCGCCCCAGAACACGAACGTCTGCGCGCCGAGCTGAGCCGCCAGGTCGAGGTTGCGCATCACCTTGCGCAGCGCGTACCGGCGGATGTCGCGGTCGTTGCTGGTGAACGCGCCGTCCTTGAAGACCGGGTGGGTGAACAGGTTGGTGGTGACCATCGGCACGACCAGGCCGGTCTCCGCCAGGGCGTCGGAGAAGCGGGCGATCTGCTTGTCACGCGCGGTGTCGTCCGACCCGAACGGGATCAGGTCGTCGTCGTGGAAGGTAACTCCGTATGCGCCGAGTTCGGCGAGGCGGTGCACGGACTCCACCGGATCCAGCGCCGGCCGGGTGGCGTCGCCGAACGGATCCCGCGCCTGCCAGCCCACGGTCCAGAGGCCGAATGAGAACTTGTCTTCCTTGCCCGGACGAACGCTCATGTTTTCTCCCGAAGGTCTTTTGTTTATCGGTTGAACTTATTGACGTTCGAGCACTACCGTCAAGACCCATGGACGGACCGGTACGCCAGCGCAGCCTCTGGCAACACAATCTCGCGCTGGTACTGGGTCACGTCGGCACGGCGACGCCCACCTCACGGGCCGAGATCGCCGCGACCACCGGCCTGACCCGCGCCACGGTGTCCAGCCTCGTCGAGGACCTGCTGCGCGCGGACCTCGTCGCCGAGGTGGAGCCGGCGCCCCGCACCGGCGCCGGCCGCCCCGCCACCGGACTGGTCCTGTGCCCGAATGGTCCGACCGGGCTCGGGCTGGAGATCAACGTCGACTACCTGTCCGCCGCCGTGGTCGACCTGACCGGCGCGGTGCGCCACCACGTCGTGCACCGGGTCGACCAGCGCGACCGGGCGCCGGAGCAGGTCCTGGCCGACGTGGCGCGGATGGCAGCCGAGGCGGTCGGTGGCGTGGACCTGACCGTGGCAGCCGCGCGGCTGGCCGTACCCGGTCTCGTCAACGGCAACGGCCTGGTACGGGTGGCGCCGAACCTGGGCTGGCGCGACGTCGACGTGCGCGGCCCGCTGACGGCGGCACCTCACTGGCCGGACCTGCCGGTCAGCGTCGACAACGAGGCCAACCTCGGCGCACTCGGCGAACTGGCCGTGGCGCCGGCATCGCCGAGCTTCCTCTACGTCTCGGGTGAGGTCGGCATCGGTGCCGGCGTCGTGCTGGACGGTGCCCTCTTCCGCGGCGCTCACGGCTGGAGCGGAGAGATCGGACATGTCACCGTCGCGCCGGACGGCTTGGTGTGCCGGTGCGGGGCGCGGGGGTGCCTGGAGCAGTACGCCGGACAGGAGGCCATCACGCGCGCCGCCGGCATCGGACGCGATCCCGCCCTCTCGGCGGACGTGGCGGTGGCAACGATCGTCGAACTGGCCTCCGCGTCCGACCCCGGAGTGCTCGACGCGCTGCGTGGCGCGGGCACGGCGCTGGGCATCGCCGCCGCCGGTGTGGTCAACGTACTCGACGTGGACACCGTCGTACTGGGTGGCACGTTCGCCGCGCTCGCGGACTGGCTCGGGTCGCACGTGGAGCGCGAACTGCGCAAGCGGGTGCTGACCGCCGAATGGTCGCCGATCGGGGTCCGCGCGTCGGCGCTGGGTGCGTCGGCGACCGTCGTCGGCGCGGCTGGTTCGGTGCTGCGCGACCTTCGGGCCGCCCCGGCTTCCTGGGTGAGCGTCCACCGCTAAGCGCCCGCGATGTCGGGCTTTTTACGGTTCGATGACGATCACATGTCGCATCGACGGCGCCATGGTCGCCGAATTGTTATCAGCGGCAACAAACTCATACCCGTCAGGCCATTGCGCCACAGGGCCGCATCGCAATACGTTGCCGGACACAACAAACCCGCACTTCCTGCTGCGCCGCATCCTGCGGCCGCCCACCCGAAAGGACCTGTGCTCATGCGCAGAGGCATTCTTGCCCTCGCCATCGCGGTTGCCGCGGCCAGCGGCATGGCCGCCTGTGGCAACACCAAGACATCGACGGGGACGGACTCCAACGCGAAGGCGCCCAAGATCGGCGTCATCCTCCCCGACAGCAAATCCTCGGCCCGCTGGGAGACGGCGGACCGCAAGTACCTGCAGGCCGCGTTCGAGGCTGCCGGCGTCAAGTACGACATCCAGAACGCCCAGAACGACAAGAGCGCCTTCCAGACCATCGCCGACCAGATGATCACCAACGGCGCCACTGTCCTGATGATCGTCAACCTGGACAGCGGTACGGGTAAGGCTGTGCTGGACAAGGCCAAGTCGCAGGGCGTGGCGACGATCGACTACGACCGGCTGACCCTCGGCGGCGGC
>JAOPWA010000123.1 GCA_025965915.1 Dactylosporangium sp.
GCACGGACCCGCCGGTGAGTACATGATGATCACCGGCGTCCGCCAGCACGGATCGACGCTGTGGCTGGGCAGCCTGACCGAGAACGCCGTCGCGCGGGTGAGCTTGGACGCGGCCGCGGGTTAGCGCACCGGGCGCTGGGTACCGGGGCGGTGACCCAGCTACCGGGAGGGCGCTGTGACCACACCTCAGGAGCGCAGCGAAGACCTCGTGGACGTTCTCATCCACGACCACCGCGGGATCGAGGAGATGTTCGGGGACGTGGCGACCGAACCCGGCGCGGAGCAACGCCGCCGGCTGGCCAACGCGATCGTGGCTGAACTGGTCCGTCACACCGTCGCGGAGGAGCAGTACCTGTACCCGACGGTGCGCAGGGTGCTCCCCGAAGGTGACCGGATCGCCGACCACGAGATCCACGATCATTCCGAGGCAGAGGCGGACATGAAGCGGCTGGAGGGTCTCGACGCGACCGACCCGGACTTCGAGTTCGTGCTCACCAGGCTGATGACCGAGATGCGCCAGCACATGCTCGAAGAAGAGGTCGACCTCTTCCCCCGACTGCGGGTGGCGGCCGACCCGGACGAGCTGCGGGAGTTGGCCCGCAAGGCGCAGCAGGTCAAGAAGTTCGCGCCGACCCGACCGCACCCGGGCGCACCCGATCGCCCGCCGGCCAACAAGCTGCTCACGCCGGCCCTCGGCCTCGTCGACCGGATCCGGGACGCGCTGAGCCGGCGCACGTAAACGACGCGCTGAGTCGGCGCACGTAAACGGGGTCAGCCGGTGTACAGGGGAACGGCGCGGCCATCGCCCCGCCAGTATGTCTGCTGCCTGGGCAGATCCTTGCTGGTCTCGCCCTGCCGCTGGCGGACCAGGACCTGGTAGACGCCGTAACCAGGCCCCATGGTTGCGAACGACAGCGCCATTGAGGCGCTGTCGACGCATTCGAAGGCCACGGCATCCCCGCTCGGCGCCTCGTACACCGCGCCGCCGAGCACCTCGGTGCGGCCGCCGCGCTCGGCGCGCAACAGCGGCCCGCTCCGCTCGGTCTCAAGGCCCAGCATCCACACCGTTGCCCCGGCGTTGACCAGCAGCGGAGAACGATTCTCGGTTTCGCTGCCTCGGTCGAGGTGGTTGAACTGGCGCGCCCACACCTGTTGCGGCTGGTCGAACTGCCAACCGGCGGCGGATACGTTCTCCAGGTACAGCGGACCGGCCCCGGCGTGGGCCTGGTAGCTGGTCTTGACGTCGCCGCAGTCGACGTCCTTCAACACCAGCGGGCGGCCGGTGTGCTGGGCGAACCCGATCAGGCCGGCGGCCGGTGAGGTGGTCCTGGAGGTGCGGGTGATGGTCAGGCCCGAGACCGTGACGTCGCGGGCGGTGCCGTCGTCGACCTGGATGACGGCGGCCGGGGCGTTGCCGTCTTTGAACGCCGTCCCGCCTGCGACCAGCGTGGACCCGAAGCCGGCCAGCTGCCGTACAGCGCCCTTGATGTGCAGCGTCTTCGAGATCACGTACCGGCCGGTCGGGAGGTAGACGACGGGCTTGCCGGTGTCCAGGGCCTTCTGGATCGCGGCGGTGTCGTCCTCGCCGTCGTCGGGCTTCGCGCCGTACGCCGTGGCGCTGACCCAGTCCGTCGGCTGCGCGGCGAGGAAGTCGGGTGTCTCGCGTACCGGGAGATCGACGGCGGGACTCTGCGTCTCGGGGAACGGTGCGAACGGGGTCTTCGACACGTACTGGGTCAGCTCGTTACCGGTGATGATCCGTCCGCCCTGGGTAACCGCCGACCGGTATCCGGCGGTGCGCACCCGGCGGGTCATCAGTTCGCCGTTGCTCTGGATCGCGCTGAAGTCGGTGGTGCCGCCGGTCAGCTTCGCGTCGATCAGGGAGACGAAGCCGACACGGTCGCCGCTGCGTATCGCGGGCACCGTGTTGACGCTGGTCAGATCTCGGATGGCGAGGATGTTGCCGCTGTTGTCGAGTCCGGCGATCTTCTGCTCGGACAGGCTGAGGTGCTCGAGCGTGAGCCCGTGCTGTCCCTGCGCGACCCTGATGCCGTAGTCGAAGCCCTTCACGACCAGTCGGGAGATCAGGGCCGGCCCGGGCAGGCCACGGGTAATGGACAGGCCGGTGGCGCCGTGGCCGGTGATCGTGAGCCGCCGGATCGACGCGACGGTGCTTCCGGTGTAGTCGATGCCGGTGGCGCCCGGGTTGGCGCCGGTGTCGACGGTGAAGTTCTCCAGTTGGTTGCCGTACCCGCTGGCTTCGCCGGGGCGGCCGACCCCGTCGATGCTGGCGGCGCCCGTCCGCAGGAGTGGTCGTGGACTCCAGTGGTCGCCGAAGCCGGCGGCGCGGTCTTTCAGCCTGATGACCGTGCTGTTGCGCTGCTCGCCGACGATTCGCAGGCCGGACTGCCAGCGCCCGGCCTTGTCCCGCGCTTCCAGGGCCTTGCTGACGAGGTACGTGCCGGCGGGCAGGTACAGCGTGCGGCCGGGATTCTCGGTGATCGCCTTCTGTAGCGCGGCCGTGTCATCGGTGCTGCCGTCGCCCTTGGCCTGGTAGGTGACCTTGACGTTGACCACCGCCTCGGCCGGGAAGAGCAGCCGGGGATTATCCAGCGTGGGGTCGCCGGTGGACGTCGGGTCGGGGGCCGGCGCGGCGGGCGCGGGGGCCGCCGGAGTGTTGACCACGTGTGCCGGCGGGTTCGCCGCGGCCTGGCTCTCCGGCCGGACGCCGACACCGGCGGTTAACGCCACCGCCAGCCCGCCTACCAGGCTCAACACGGTCAGTGCGGCCGTTGCCACCGTCTCCGACGATGGTTGATTCTTGGTCATACGCTCCCTCGGGCGAACCGGTGGCAGGCGGCATCACCTTACTCAACCGTCGATGGACTTCACACCCCGCGTGGTGGGGTCAGTTAACCGGCTCACCTGGTGTTTTGGATGAAATCTTGAAATATCGGGCACCGAGGTATGGTCCGGACCCCGTGGACCTGATGTGGCGCCGCGACGGCTCGTCGTTTCGCAGCGAGTACACCTGCGTCCCGATCTTCGGTCCCACCGGGATCGTGGGCGTCGTGGTCACGTTCACCGACATCAGCTCGGCCTGACCCTGGCGTGATCGACGGACAGGGTGGGGGAGCGGGGCGGTACGCTCGCATGCGTGGCCCGGTTCCTGACGCCCTCGTGGCTGGTGCGTCACCTGCTGATGTTGATGCTGGTCACCGCGTTTCTCGTGCTCGGCTGGTGGCAGGTCGGCCGGGCCCGCGGCGGCAACACGCTCAGCTTCGGGTACGCGCTCGAGTGGCCGCTGTTCGCGGGCTTCGTCGTGTTCGTGTGGATCAAGGAGATCCGCGCTGAGCTGCGAAAGGGCCAGCCCGTTCCCGAGCAGGTCCCGAGGGTGACGGTCCCGGAGGAACTGGCCGGGCAGCCGGGGTACGTTCCGTTCCGGGCCGCCCCGGTATGGCGGGCGCCGGGGGCCGATGACGGCGACCCGGATCTCGTGGCGTACAACCGGTACCTGGAATGGCTGGCCGCCAACCCCGGTCGCCGGCCCAGCGAATATCCCCGATCGGAAGGATGACCGGCGTGCAGTCCGCTCTCACCCGCTACCGCGTTGCCGCGTATGTCGTCGGGGTCTTCCTGCTGATCCTCACGCTGGTGGCGATGCCGCTGGAGTACATCGCCCATGACAAGACCATGGTCGCCGTCGTGGGGCCGATCCACGGCTTCCTCTACATGGTGTACCTGGTCGTCGCGTTCGACCTGTCGATGCGTGCCCGCTGGCCGTTCAAGTACACACTGGCGGTCCTGCTCGCGGGTACGATCCCGTTCCTGTCGTTCGTCGCGGAGCGCAAGGTCACCCACCGGGTGCGTGCCGCCCTGGCCGCGGCGGGAGCGGAGCCGGTCAGATCAGCCGCGAGATAGGCGACTGGGGCTCCCACTCGAGTTTCTTCTCGAAGTGCATGATCGTGCCGCGCTTCGGGTGATGCGCCAGCCGGACGTTCTCCGTCAGCATGCGGATCAGGTGCAGCCCACGGCCCTCTTCGGCGTTGGGGTGCGGCATCGACGCCTGTAGCGTCTCCTCGTCGTAGCCGCGGCCACTGTCGATGACGTCGATGCTGCAGGTGCTGCCTTCGATCGCGATGGTCACTTCGTATTCGTCTGAGTACGCCGCGTGCTGCACGACGTTGGCGCAGGCCTCCGTCAGTGCCAGTTCCACGTCGTAACGGATGTCTTCGACGACGCTCAGAGCCTGGAGCGCCGAGCGCACGACCCGGCGGCTGATCGCAACGCTCGACGTGTCTCTCGGCAAGCAAAGCTTGACGGTCACCTGCACCATGTGGCCCCTCACGATCGGCCGCACATCCGCCGAGATCGGCCGACTGTGCGACAGAAGAGGATAATTGCCGTTACGCTACACTGTTCTGTCCAGTAATGCCCTCTGTGTTCTGTCCAGTAATGCCCTCTGGTAGTCATCGACAAACCGGAGGAAGGGGCGGTCACGGGGTGCGGGGGCGGTCGCGGGACATCGCCACCCGGAACTTCTAAGCTCCGGCCGACGTCTCCCGATGGTTATCGCGCCGGACCCCACCACCCGCCGGACCGCTCGCCGCCGGGCTGGGGTCCGGCTCCGACGCCACACCGTCGAGGACGTCACATCTTCGAGGACGTCGCACCTACGAGCGCGATCAAAGCAGCGCGTCGGAGGTGTCGAACTCCTCGATCTCGCGGCCGCTCATGAAGGTCTCCTCGCTGACCGTGCCGCCCTCGTCGGAGTCGTAGTCCAGGGCGATCCGCCAGATACCGTTGCGCTTGCGGCAGATCGTGTGGAAAAGCCCGTACCAGAGACGCTCGTCGGCATCGGGATAGGTCAGAGCGAGCCGGTAGACCCCGCGCTCGGACGAAGCGTCGTCGCCGGTGTGCCGCTCCAGAAAGCGGAACCGGATATCGAGCCGGCCCTCCTGCACCGCGACCCACTGGAACCACTCGCGAAGGCGCCCGGCGTACTCCTCGTAGCCGCCGACCCAACCGCCGTTGCCTTCCACCCGGATCACCTCCGGGGAGTGCAGCGCGATGAAGGCTTCCGCGTCGCCGTCCGCGTACGCGGCGGAGAAGGGGATCCAGACGTCACGGTTGATCTGGGTGAGTAGGTCCGCATTCGCCAACCGGTCGCTCCTTCTTGGGCGCCCCACCGACACTCGCGCCGTACGTTAACACCGTCCGGTGAGGACTGTTAAGGGGTCGTGCACCCGCACGCAACCCTCGAGTAGGGGTCCGTCATCGGCGGGGCAGCGCATGGAGCGTCACGTCCACCAGTTTGCCGTCGCGGATCTCGGCGGTCATGTACGTCGCGACCGGCTGGCGACGCCGGTCGGTCGGTGACCCGGGATTGAGTAGACGCAGGCCCCCGGGTGCGACGCTGTCCCACGGTATGTGGCTGTGGCCGAAGACGAGCACGTCGGCGTCGGGAAAGCGCTCGGCGCAGCGGCGCTCGCGGCCGGTTGCCGCGCCGGTCTCGTGGACCACGGCCAGCCGTAGCCCGGCCAACTCGACCCGGGCCACTTCCGGCAGCCGGGCGCGCAGCGGCGGGCCGTCGTTGTTGCCGTACACCCCGACGAGCCGAGCGGCGCGGGCCTGTAGCTGGTCGAGCAGCGTCACGTCGACCCAGTCGCCGGCGTGCACCACCGCGTCAGCCGCCTCGATGGCGTGCCAGAGCGGCTCGGGAAGATCGCGGGCGCGCTTCGGGACGTGGGTGTCAGCGGTCAGCAGGATCCGCATGGCTTCTCATCGCGCTCGTTCTCATCGCGCTCGTTCACATCGTGCTCAGTACTGTTCACGCACGGCGCGCCACCGCGGGCCCATCCGGGTTCCGAGGTCCGCGAGGAACGCTTGCGACAGCTGTGGCCAGTTGTTGAACCGCACCGCGAGCTCACCGACCAGGTATCCGTCGGGCCACTCGCCGAGCGGGCGGACCGCGCTGCAGCCGGCGCAGCCGACCCGAGGCTCGTGGCCGTCCAGCCATGGTCGGATCAACGCTTCCAGGGTCGCCTCGGCCAGCTCGTGCCCGCAGTCCGGGCAGGCCGGGGCCTCGTGCGGTGAGGTGTCGCGGTAGAGCTCACGCTCGACGAGGATGTCGACGCCGTTGTTTGCGAGGGTGTAGTCGGTGCCGCCGAAGCCGGGAGCGGCGGCCGGCGCCTGCGGCCCGGGCAGGTAGGCGCTGGGCTGCCAGGCGCTGCCTCGCACCGGGTTGGGCACGATGACCCCGGTGTCGACGAGCCACCGGATGACGGCGTCGGCCCGATCGGCGGCCTCCAGCGCCCCGATCGACATCTCAACCACCGTGACGCATTCGTCACCCACGGTGCACCAGCCTAGGTGACCTGCGGGTATTGAGCGACCCGTCGGTCAATACCGGCCTCCTTGATCGGTAAGGAGACTGTCAGGGGCCGACCACGACAAGGCCGCCCGCGTCGGCGCGACGTGCGGCGTCAACGGTCTGGTATGCCGGGAACGCGTCGAGCAGGCCGACGACCGCCAGTACCCGCGCGACGTTGCGGGTGGGCGCGGCCAGCCGCAGATAACCACCCAAGGCAAGGCAGTCGTTGTTGGCGCGGATGAGGGTGCCGATACCCGTCGAGTCGCAGAAGACCAGGTCGGCGACGTCGACGATAAGCCGGGTGTGCCCGGCGTCGACCAGGCTGCGGATACGGTCCGCGAGTTCGCCGGCAGAGGCGAGGTCCAGCTCGCCGGTCAGTGAGACGACCGTCGGATCCGTGTCCTCCACGGTTGCGATGCTGAGATCCATTGCTCGCCCTTCCGACGTGTTGGCGTGAGCATACGTGCCCCTGATGGGGGCAGGTTCAAGCGGCACGCTGGTCAAGGCTCAGCTCAGATGGGGTTCGGCTCAGATGGGGTTCAGCTCAGGCGGACCGACTGCCGATCGCGGCGACCAGCCGGTCGGCCACCTCGTGCAGTGGCGCGCGCAGGGTGAGTGAAGCCTGTTGTAGGACCTCGAGGGCGTCTTCGGCGCGGCAGCCACGCTGTGCCATCACGATGCCGATCGCCCGGTTGACGGTCTCCCCGCTGGCCAGGGCCTCGGAGAGGTCGGCGGCGAGACCGGCGAGGCGACTGCGGTCGAGCACGGCCGCAAGCAGCAGTCCGGCATGCTCGGCGACCAGCATCGCCGCCAGTTGGACGTCGGGGGAGAAGGCGTGGGGCTCGCCCACGTACAGGTTCAGTGCCCCGATCACCTGGTCGTCGATGTCGAGCGGCATCGACAGTATGCCCGAAATGCCGTCCTCGGCGGCGGCCTCGCGCCACTGCGGCCACCGAGTCTCGGCAGCCAGGTCCCTGACGACGACCATCTCCCGGGTACGGATCGCGGTGAGCGCCGGGCCCTCGCCGATCTTGTACTGGATGTCGTCGACTCTCGCGGTCAGCGGGCTCGACGCGGCCTGGGTGGTCGGCGCCCCGGCCCGGATCAGCGTGATCCCGCACCAGGACTCGCCCGGCACCGCCTGAGCGGTCGTGGCGACCAGCGACTCCAGCGCCTCGTCGAGGTCATCGCTCGTGATGAGGCCGGCGGTCAGTTCCCGCAGCAACGAGGCGATCTCGACCACGTGGAGCTGACCGGTTCCCTTACCCATCCTTGTTTCTCCCCTCAGGGCGCGCTGGCACGCCGGCGTCTGGCTACCCCACGGGGCTGTCGGAAACACATACGTGACAGTCGGATCGTCTCACGCGTGCGTCGCCGCGACCTTCGCCCACACCACCTTCCCGTCGCCGACGCACGTCATTCCCCAGTCCTTGGAGAGGGCGTCCACCATAAGTAAACCCCGTCCGTGCTCGTCGGACGGCATGGACACACGCTGGTGCGGCAGCGCCCGGCTGTCGTCTCCGACCGAGATCTGAAGGTCGCCCTGGCGCAGCGACACGGTGAGCATGACCCGGCTGCCGGCGTGCTGGACCGCGTTGGCGACCAGTTCGGTGGTGACCAGCTCCGCGGGTTCGAGTAGCTCCTGGACCGACCAGGAACGGCAGGCCCGGCCGAGTAGTTGTCGGGCGACGGGCGCGGCCACCGGGGAGGCGGGCAGCGCCTCGCGCAACCGGTACCGGGGCCCGTCGGTGCCCACTCGGTCGCGGGCGGCGTCCACCGACGGGTACGACGCGATGTCCGTGCCCTCCCGGCGTAGCGCGGCCACCAGGGCCGGCGACGCGCAGGCGAAGACGAGGGTACTGCCGGGCCAGGTCATCGTCTGGCAGGACAGAATGGCGAATACCGTGACGCACTCGTCGGCGGCGACGCTCAGGTCGGCCACGTCCAGGACGATCGCGTCCGGCTCGGCCGCCAGACAGTCCCGGACGCAGGCCTGCAGGTCGGTTACGCCGTCCGGGTCCAGCCGCCCGCAGAGGTGGATCACCGCGACCGGGTACTCGGACTCGATACTGCAGGTCAGGGCCCGGTCCGGGGGTTGGCTGCCCGCGTCGCAGGTCCATCGGTTCATGCCCAATTTCTACCCTCGGGTAGGAGGCCCAACCGTCGCCGTCTGTATTGCGACACCCGCTGCCATGACCGTTTCGGTCCGCTTCTGGGTGGGTAGGCAGATACGGAACGTTACGGAAGGGGACCTCCGATGAACGCACCCCGTGATGACAAGGCACCCGGACCCCGGGCGGACAACGTCAGCGCACCGCGCGACGAATCCGGTATATGGCGGGACGACAAGGAGTTGCCCCTGTCGGAGCTGAACAAGGCGATAGCGGTGTTCTCCTTCGACGGCCACATCGACGACCCCACCGGCGGGGACGCCGCCTCCGAGCAGAAGTTCGGCGACCTGGAGCGGTTGGCTCAGTGGGACAAAGTAGCCGCTGACCACGACCCGGACCCGGACACCGAGGAGGGGCGTCGCGTGCGTCCGTCGTTCGAGGGGCATTCCGGGCCGGGCTGAGCCCGCCCGATCACCTCGGCTTCACGCTGGCGCGAGCTGGTTGAGCCGGGGCAGCAGCCACGGGGCGATGACCTGCTGGACACCTTCGGGGGTGAAGTGCAGGCCGTCGTTGCGTACCCGGATGTCTCCGACCGAGGAGGTGAACGTACCGCCGGGACGTTCCCGGAAGCGGGTGAAGCGGATGTTCGGCGGCGTAGCGCACCCCGTGAACGCCGATGGTTTGCCGGCTCCGCGCGGGGTATGCCCGGTGGGAGACTCCGGGACGATAGGAGGGCGTCGATGACGCTGACCGACCTACCCGCGCGGTGGCGCGGCGCCACCGTACTCGTCGTGGGTGACGCGCTGCTCGACGGCTGGCTCGTGGGCGCACCGCGCCGGATGTGCCGGGAGGCGCCCGTGCCGGTACTCGAGGTGGAGCGCACCACGTACGCGGGCGGCGGGGCCGCCAACACGGCGGTCAACATCGCCGCGTTGGGTGGGCGCGCCGTGCTGGTGGCGGCGATCGGCGAGGACCCCGACGGCGGCCGGCTGCGCCGCCGGCTGGATGCCGCGGGGGTCGACCACCGGCTCATACCCGTACGGGGTAGGCGCACGCTCGCGAAGCGGCGGCTGGTCGCCGAAGAGCAGATCATGCTGCGCTTCGACGAGGGCGACACCGGACCGCTTCCGGCGAGATCCGTAACCGCCCTGGTCGAGACGGTCGCCGCCGCGCTGGACGAGGGTGTCGACGCGGTGGTCGTCGGCGACTACGGCGGGGGTGGGGTCGACGATTCCGTGCGGGCGCTGCTGACGCGGCGGCGCGGTGACATCCCGCTGCTGGTGGTCGACGCGCACGACCCTCGGCCGTGGGCGGGCGTAGGCCCGGACCTGGTCACGCCGAGCTTCGCCGAAGCCTGCCGGCTGCTGGAGTGCGATCCCGCCATGGCCGGCGCGCGCCGGGCCGAGTGGGTGGTCGAGGCCGCCGACCGGCTGCTCGCCCTCGCCGGGGCGCCCGCGGTGGCGGTGACGCTCGACGTCGACGGATCCGTCGTGCTGACCGAGCAGGTCGAGCCCGTACGCACGTACGCGCAGCCGGCGCCCGCCAGCCACACCGTCGGCGCCGGTGACGCCTACGTCGCCGCGTTCACGCTGGCGCTCGCCGCGCGGGTACCACTCGCCGACGCCGCCGAGGTGGCGCAGCTTGCCGCGACGGCGGCCACCCGCGGCCACACGCCGGGCACCGCGGTCTGTGACACGCACGGACTGCTCGAGGTCGGTGGGGAGGCCGACCAGGGGGCGCTCTCGGCTACCGACCTGGTCGCCGCGGTGTCGGCGCACCGCAAGCAGGGCCGGCGGATCGTGTTCACCAACGGCTGTTTCGACGTGCTGCACCGGGGCCACGTCGGCTACCTCAGCCAGGCCCGTCGCCTCGGTGACGTACTGATCATCGCGGTCAACTCCGACGACTCGGTACGCCGCCTCAAGGGCCCCGAGCGTCCGGTCAACTCCGCCGAGGACCGGGTGGCGGTGCTCGCGGCGTTAGCCTGCGTCGACCATGTCGTGGTCTTCGAGGAGGACAGCCCCGCCAACCTCATCGCGCTGGTCCGGCCGGACCTGTACGTCAAGGGCGGCGACTACCGGCCGGAGATGATCCCGGAGGCGGCACTGGTACGCGAGCTGGGCGGCGAGGTGCTGACGCTGGACTACCTGCCGGACCGGTCGACCACGAAGCTGATCGGCCGCATCCGCGCCGGCACGACCCGGCCGGCCGCCCACTCCGCGAAGCAGGGACATCCGCTCGATACTGCGCGGGTTCGGCGTACCCGGCCCTGAAACTGGATTGCGTGCGCCCGTAACGGGTAGCAAGTCGTACGGAGTCTGTAACAAGGGGGAGCGATGCCCAACATTCAGCAGCCGGAGATGCGCCGCAACGAGCACGACCCGCTGGTGACCGACCACGCGGAGGAGACAGCTCAGGACGCGCTCCCGCAGTCCAGGGACGACCGGGCGCTGCACAAGGTGCCGGAGGACGAGCGGTCTCCGTACGGCCCGCAGCCGACCGAGTGAGCGCACAGCACAACGAGCCGGCCCCCCCGGCCCGGCACTACCCCCTGCCCTCCGCCGGCTCGCGCGCGCTGGACCCGGGCGACCCCGCGGAGTTCGCGCGCGACCGTGAACTGGATGTACTCGTACCCACGCGCAACCGCCCGGTCGAACTGGCGGCCACACTGGCCGGTCTGGCCGCGCAGAGCGTCGCGTTCGGCGTCGTGGTCAGCGACCAGTCCGACGGGGAACCGTCCTGGCGGCATCCCGCATGCGCCGGGTTGGTGCGCGCGTTGCGCCATGGCGGGCACCCGGTGCTGCTCGGCCAGCACCTTCCCGCGCGCGGTCTTGCCGAGCACCGCGCATACCTGCTGTCGCGATCGCAGGCCCGGTACGTGCTCTCCCTCGACGACGACATCTGGCTGGAACCGGGCACGGTCGCCCGACTGCTGGCCGCCATCCGGCAAGTTGGGTGCGGCTTCGTCGGCAACGCACCGCACGGGCTCTCGTACCTCGGCGAGCACCGCCCGCAGCAGGAGTCGTCGTTCGAGGAGTGGGACGGCCCGGTGTTACCGGAGCGGGTGGACGTGCGGGGCCCGCAGTGGAATCGGCACACCGTGCACAGCGCCGCGAACCTGCTGCACATCACCCGCCGGCTGGAGCTTCAGGCCGGGGAGTGGCGGGCGTACAAGGTCGCCTGGATCGGTGCATGCGTGCTGTACGACCGGGCGAAGCTGCTGGCCGTCGGCGGGTACGACTTCTGGCGGAACGTGCCGTCGGTACACGCGGGTGAGGACGTGGTGGTGCAGTTGCGGCTGCAGGCGGCGTACGGGGGAGCCGGCATCATGCCCAGCGGTGCGTACCACCTGGAGTCCCCGACCACCGTCCCGGACCGCAACGTCCAGTGCTTCGACGTGGTACCCGTGACCGCCGAACAGGGCGAGGTCCGCGTCACCTGACCACAGAATCTCCCTGGTTGACCGACCCTCCCTGGTTAACAGACCCTCTCTGCTCAGAGGTGCCGAGTTGACGCGTCGGCGTAGCGCAGCAGCGCGCCTACCCCGCCGCCGAGGTCGATCTCGTCGGGCGTGACGAGGACCAGGTCCGCGTCGGTCGCGGCGAGCGCGCGCAGCAGGGCCGCGTCCGCGCGTACCTGCTGGGGGTTCTCGGCACCCAGGGCTCTGACCTCCTCCTCGGTTATCGCGATCTCGAACGGCCGCTCGCCGACCCACAGCCGTGCGGTCGAGGACAGGTCGTTGATGAGCAGGGCGGTTTTGACCTGGGATCGCTGCAGCGCCGTCACGAGCGCCGGTAGCCCGACCTCGGCGGCCGCGTTGTGCGCCCGCTGGATCTCGAACCGTTCCAGGACATCGGCGATGTGCTGATCGGCCAGCCGGGCGATGGACTGGAGCGTGAAGTCGTCGAGTGGCTCGGGGTCGGCGCCGGGTGCGCGGGAGCCGACGTCGCTTTCGATATACCGCTTCTGCCACCACTCGGGCAGGTGCTCGATGAGCATGTGGCGCGCCTGCGGATCGCCCGCGAGGATGAGGACCTCGGCGGCCATGGACGTCGCCATGTCTCCCACCGCGTCGGCGATCTCCTGGGCGTTGCGCTGCCACGTCATCTGCGCCGCGCGCTGATAGCGGGCACCGGACCAGCCGCCCGCCTTGGCGCGGTGGATCGGGTAGTCGTTGTGGCCGCTGATCTGGCCGTGGCGCGGGCTGCCGCCGAGGGTGGCGCCTTCGAAGTCGGCGCCGACGCGGTTGACGACGATTCGCAGCCAGGCGACCTGCTCGCCGTAGCCGGCGATCATCGGCATGGCGTGCGGCAGTGGCCCGAATGCGGCGACATGGTCGCGGGGAGTGGCGACGATCGGCAGCGTCAGGGCGACTTCGCCGCGGGTGGCGAAGGCGGCCAGCCAGTATCGCCCGGGTACGGGTCGGTGGTTCAGGACGGTGTTCTCGAGAGCGGCCAGCGTGGGCTCGTCGGCGCCTTGCGCCGCCAGTTCTTCCCGGGCGGCCCGCCAGCGCAGCTCGATGGCCTTGGCGGCGTCCTCCGTCTCGTGCGTGGCGTCGAGCACGATCGATGCCCAGGGGCCGGGGCGCTCGGCCAGCGGGCGAAGCAGCGAAAGATTCATTTGATACCCCCTGGTTGACGCCTTCGTTCTACCCTCGTCAGGCTTGTTGTCACGCAATTGGGGTACTGCCGGCGACTTGGGGTGGTCATGACCGGCGACTTGGGGTGTCATGACCGGAGACGATGTGCACGTGAAGCCGATAGCCGTATTCGACGTGGACGGCGTCGTCGCCGACGTCCGTCACCGCCTGCACCATGTGGCGCACCGCCCCAAGAACTGGCGGCGGTTCTTCGCGGGCGCCGACCGCGACCCCGCGCTGGCCCCGGGAGTGGAGCTGGCGCGCGAGTACGCCCGCGACCACCGCCTTGTCTGGTTGACCGGGCGACCCGAGTATCTGCGCCCGGTCACCGAGCGGTGGCTGGCCCGTCACGGCTTGCCGGTGAACGAGCTGCTGATGCGGCCGACGTCGGACCACCGGCCGGCGCGCGAGTTCAAGGTGGAGCAGATGCGCCGCCTCGGCGAAACCGGCGAGGTCGAGATCGTGGTCGACGACGACCCGGCGGTGGTGTCGAAGCTGTCGGAGGCCGGCTGGCCGGTGCGGCTGGCCGACTGGGTGCCGTACGCCGAGTCGTTGCGGGAGGCTCAGGAGCGAGAAGGCCGCACCTGAGCGTCAGGTCGCCGTGGTGGTCGCGGCCCGGAGGAGCACCTCCGCGTCGACGTCGCGCGGCGAGTCCGGTCGCAGCGGGTCGTGGCCGAGCGTGAGCAGGGTGTCCCGCCACGGTTCGTTGGCTGCTTCTTCTGGTGGTGCGTTCATCAGGCGACCCACGACCAGCTCTGTTACGAGTTGCATCGTGGCGACGTCGTCGTCGGTGAGGTCGACGCGCCGTTTCTCCAGGATCCGGAGTACCCGCTCGCCGAGTGCGTGGATGTCAATGCCGGGCTCCGGCGCGTACGCGGCCGCGCCGTCCGGGGTCGAGAGCAGCCAATCGCGCAGCTCCGGGGAGGGCATGTTCACCACCCGGTGGAAGACGTCCCACTTCTGCTCGATCTCTGGGTTGCTTCGGGTCATCTCGATCACCCCCTAGGCCGTCTTACTTACCCCGGTGCGTGCCGAGTGAACCGTCCGGGACGAGAGTGGGATGGGCGTGACAACCCAATACGCCCGTCACGCCCAGCTATGACCGAATTTATCGATATAGTGCGCTTCATGCGCACTAGCCGTCCGGACCCCGCCGTCGAGTCCGCCGTCGAGCCCGCCGCCGAGCCCGCCGCCGCAACGACCGCCCGCCGTTCCGACCGCACTCAACGCCTGCTCGGCGTCGCCGCGGCCGCACTGCTGATCGGCGGTCTGGCCACGGTCGGCGCGACCGGTTTGAACTGGTGGTCGCGGATCCACCGCATCGAGGCCAACCAGGTGAAACTCGCGCGTACGGTCGACGTCGAGTGGCCGCGGAGCCCCGAGCACCATCAGGCGGGACGGGCGGGCAACGCGATGTCGGTCCCCGTCGCGCAGGGCACGGCCGCGCAGGGCACGGCCGCGCAGGACACCAGCGCCCCGAGCGCCACGCCGTTGCCGTCTGGGTCCGCGCTGCCGTCCGGGTCCGTGTCGCCGTCCGGGTCCGCGCTGCCGTCCGGACCCGCGTCGTCGTCGTCCGGCGCCGTCGCCCGGCTCCACATACCCCGGCTGCGTCTGGACCTTGTCGTCGTCGAGGGCGCGGGCGAGGCGGACCTCCTGCGCGGGCCGGGGCACATCTCCAACACGCCTTTGTTCGGACAGCCGGGCAACGTGGGGATCGCCGGTCACCGGTACCCCGGGGTCTTCTGGGACCTGGACCGGCTCCGCGACGGTGACCACGTGGTCGTGGAGACCCACGACGAGTGGTACGTCTACCGCGTCAGCCGGGAGATGATCGTCGGGCCGTCCGACGTCGACGTGCTGGCCCCACGTCCTGCCGGCGCACCCGAGGGCGCGCGGAACTTTCTCACCCTGGTCACCTGTGACCCGGTCTTCACCACCCTGCACCGGCTGATCCGGCAGGCGGTGCTGGTGCGGGCCACCCCCCGGGCCGACGGCGCGCCGCCGGAACTGGCGATTAACTAACGTCTGCCTGGTTTAGGCAAATTCTCAGCTGGGTCCGGGTCGTGCCGATGTGAGCCTCGTAGAAAAGGAGGCGGCCTTGGACGAGCTCGGCGACATCGTTCAGGAGTTCCTCGTGGAAAGCCACGAGAACCTGGACCAACTGGACCGCGACCTGGTGGCGCTTGAGCAGGAGCCAGGATCACGGGAACTGCTGTCAAGTATTTTCCGCACTATTCACACGATCAAGGGTACGAGCGGCTTCCTGGCTTTCAACAAGCTTGAGCGCGTGACGCACGTGGGCGAGAACCTGCTTGCCCGGCTGCGCGACGGTACCCAGGTGATGACTCCCGAGACGACCAACACGCTGCTGCGCATGGTCGACGTCGTCCGGACCCTGCTGACCGCGATCGAGGAGAGCGGCGCGGAGGGCGACGTGGACGTCGACGGCGTCATCGAGGCCGTGACCCACTGCATCGAAACCGGTAACGCGACCGTCAATCCGGCTGGCTCCGAGCCGCCTGCCGCGAAGGCGGCCCCGGCTGTCGCCACGACGACCGCGAGCGCGCCCGAGACCAAGGAAGTAAGCGCACCTGTGACCGCGGAGGCGACGCCGGATCCCGTGGCGACGCCGACTGTGGACGCCGACGTCGAGACGGCACCGGCCGCCCCGATGGCCTCGATCGTGTCGGCCGAGGAGGACAACGCCGGTGGTGAGCCCGGCACCGGACAGGCCCGGCGCAGCATCGCCGACAGCTCCATTCGGGTCGATGTCGATCTGCTCGACACGCTGATGCGGCTGGTCGGTGAGCTGGTGCTCACCCGCAACCAGATGCTGCGCGCGGTCACGGAATCGTCGGACCCGGCACTGGCCCGGACCGGGCAACGGCTCAACCTGATTACCAGTGAGCTGCAGGAAAGCGTGATGAAGACGCGGATGCAGGCCATCGACCACCTGTGGTCGAAGCTGCCCCGCGTGGTGCGTGACCTGTCCAGCTCGGTCGGCAAGCAGGTCCGGCTGGCGATGGAGGGCCGCGAGACCGAGCTGGACCGAAGCCTGCTGGAAGCGGTCAAGGACCCGCTGACGCACCTGGTGCGTAACGCCGTCGATCACGGTATCGAGGCCGCCGCCGACCGTAAGGCCGCCGGCAAGCCGGCCGAGGGCGTGCTGACGTTGCGCGCCTACCACGAGGGTGGGCACGTCATCGTCGAGGTCGCCGACGACGGCAAGGGCATCGACCCGAACCGGATCGCCGAGGTGGCGATCCAGCGCGGGCTGCTGACCCGCGACCAGGCATCGCACCTGGATCGCCGGGAGATTCTCAACCTGCTCTTCCGCCCGGGTTTCTCCACCGCCGAGAAGGTCACCAACGTGTCCGGCCGGGGTGTCGGGATGGACGTGGTCAAGACCAACATCGAGCGGATCGGCGGGGCGGTCGACGTCGAGTCGACGCTGGGTGAGGGCACAACCTGGCGGCTGACGATCCCGCTGACGTTGGCGATCATCCAGGCGCTGACGGTGGAGTGCGGCACCGAGCGGTACGCGATTCCGCAGGTCGCCGTGCACGAGCTGGTCTACCTTGACGGCCAGAACGGCCGGGTCATCGAGCACGCTATGGGTGCGCAGGTGTACCGCCTGCGCGGCAAGCTGCTGCCGCTGGTGCGTCTCGACGAGACCCTCGGGTTGACCGCGGGTAGCGGCGACCGGGACGTTTACGTGGCCGTGCTGCAGGCCGAGGGGCGCAAGTTCGGCCTGGTGGTCGACCGGGTGCTCAACACCGAAGAGGTCGTGGTCAAGGCCTTGTCGTCGCGGTTCAAGGAGATCGGCATGTACGCCGGGGCGACCCTGCTCGGTGACGGCAGGGTCGCGTTGATCCTCGACGTGCCGTCCCTGGCGCGCCGGGCCCATCTCAACGTCGGCGCGGTCGAGCGCGGAAAGCAGGAGATCGACGTCACGACCAGCGGCGCCAAGGAGAACGTCGACCGGCTGCTCATCGCCGGCGTCGGTGACCGGCGGGTGGCGATCCCACTGGACATGGTGACCCGGCTCGAGGAGTTCCCGCTGGAGCGCTTCGAGCGGGTCGGCAGCCGGGAGGTCGTGCAGTACCGCGACCAGATCCTGCCGGTGCTGCGCCTGGCCCAACTGCTCGGCGTGTACTCGCAAGACCAGGACGTCACGTCGGTGCCGGTGGTCGTCTACACCGAACGTGGGCGCAGTGTCGCCCTCGCGGTGGACCGGATCATCGACATCGTCGAAGACGTCGTGGGTGCCGAGCGCGACTTCGGCGACGACGGACTGAAGGGCTCTGCGGTCATCCAGTCGCGGGTCACCGAGCTGCTCGACGTCCGTCGCGCGATCATGGCCGCGGACCCGCGGTTCGACGCCGAGAGCTCCGACGCCGAGGGCGGCGCGTACGACATCGACTCGATGATGGTGGGAGCGTAAGAGATGGCAAGTCGTCAGTACGCCACGTTCGAGGTGGCCGGCCAGCTGTTCGGGCTGGACGTGGCGAAGGTGCAGGAGGTGCTGTCGTTTCACGAGTACACCCCGGTGCCACTGGGGCCGCGCTCGATCGGCGGGCTGTTCAACCTGCGCGGCCAGGTCATCGCCGCCGTCGACCTGCGCGTCCAGCTCGGGCTGGAACCCCGTGACTTCGAGGGCCCGGCGATGAACGTGATCGTGCGGACCCCGGATGAGTCGGTGAGCCTGCTCGTCGACCGCATCGGTGAGGTCGTCGAACTCGACGACGAGACGTTCGAGCCACCCCCGGACACGCTCACCGGCCCCAGCCGCGAGCTGATCACCGGCGCGTTCAAACTCGACGGCCGGCTGATGCTGGCGCTCGACACGGCGCGGGCGGTGCAAACCTCGACGAGCTCCGGCTCCGGTGAGTAGGTACTATCCGATCTTGGGCACCTGTGGGACCTACGGGCCGCGCAGGTGCCCAAGACTCGTTTGGTAAGAGATTCACGCAGAGTTACGTAGGTAACCGATCGGGGGACGCAGCGGGGAGTGCGACGGTTGCAGACTGGGTGCATGTACAGCCTTGTCAGTGCTCCCGTTCTCGGATTCGACCTGTCCCGCCTGCCTGGCGGGTCGGCAACCGCCGATGTGCTTCTCCGCGGGCTTTCGCTTACTGACGGTGACATTGATGTCCTCGCCAACTTCCGGATGGATGACTGGGACCGGCTGGCCCTGTGGCAGGACGTGGACGAGGCGGCTCGGCAGCGCCAGACCGTACGCGACCTGTCGGCCGACCCGAGCGACGCCCACCAGACGCTCGCCCTGCTCGAGCAGGCCCCTATCGGCACGGTTGACGGATTGCTGCAGTGTGTACGCCACGACGTCCTGGGCTGGACCTGGAAG
This sequence comes from Dactylosporangium sp., assembly GCA_025965915.1. Classification (GTDB taxonomy): domain Bacteria; phylum Actinomycetota; class Actinomycetes; order Mycobacteriales; family Micromonosporaceae; genus Planosporangium. Next base: position 18,489 of record JAOPWA010000123.1, read on the forward strand.
TCCACCGGCGATTCCCCGGCGGCGCAGAGCGGGACCGCCGCCCAGGCGACGTCCGTCATCTGCGATGCGGTCGTCGCCGCGTACCTGCGCGACCTGCTGCCGGTGCAGTCCCGCCGCAGCCTCGCGGTCGGCTGGCTCTCCGCGGCACGCTGGCTGCCGGTACGCCCAATGCACCTCGGACCGCAGCATGATGACATTTCCGCGCTGTTGAGCCGGGTGCGCGCGCTGAGTCCGGCCGAGCTCGCCCGGCTGGGCGTCGCCGCCGAGGTGGCCCGCCGCAGTGCCAGCGACTGGGCGCCTGCCGTACACGCGGCTTCGTGGGCGGTCTACGTCTCGGAGCGGGTACGGGCCGCGGCCGCCGCCCAGTTGATGCTCGTCCAGGCTGTCGACGACGCGGGTATCCCGGTGGCCGACCGCGCCGGTGGGGCGTGGAACCTGCTCAGCGGTGCCGTCCAGGCCATGATGGTCCGCGACCTGCTGGCTGCCGAGACGGTGCGGCGGCTCGTCGACCCGCTGCTGGTGGCGCTCGGCCCGACCGAGGTCACCGAGGGCGGTTCCCGCCAGTAGCAAGCAGGATTCCCGGATAGTTCGGGATTCCCCGGAATAGTGCGGTTCATCGGTACGCACTTTTCTCATCCGTCACCCGATCGCGCCGATATGGGCAGGGAACGGATGGCCGGGCGGTGGCCGTCCCAGTGCGGGGAGGCCGCTACGTGATCTCGGTCCTGGTCGTTGACGACTCTGTCGTCATTCGACGCCTGGTCACCGATGCGCTAGCCGAGGACCCGGAGATCCGGGTGGTAGGTACTGCTCCCAACGGGCGCGTCGCCTTGGCGAAGATCGAACAGCTCAGACCCGACCTGGTGACCCTCGACATCGAGATGCCCGTTCTTGACGGCCTCGGCACCCTTCGCGAATTGCGCCCCCGCTACCCGCGACTGCCGGTGATCATGTTCAGCACGCTGACCGCGTCGGGGGCGACCGCCACGCTCGACGCGCTTGCCGCGGGTGCGAGCGACTACGTCACGAAGCCCTCCAACGTGGGCAGCTTCGAGGAGTCGAAGCGCAGCGTACGGGAGCAGCTCATCCCGCGGATCCACGCGCTGTGCGAGCGGGGCTCCGTTCGTCGGCCGCGTCGCTATGCGGCGCCGAATCCACCGGGCACCGCACCGCCCACCGGCGGCTTCGCCTTCGCGCCAGCCCTGCCCGGCCTGGCCGGCGTGCCGCGCATCGGGAAGCCACCGGCGGGTACGTCGGTCGCCTCGTCGGCGGCCAACCGCCCGCGTACCGAACGGGTGGACCTGCTCGCGATCGGCTGTTCCACGGGTGGACCGGACGCCCTGTCCAAGGTCCTCCAGTCTCTGCCCGCCACCCTGCCGGTCCCGATCGTAGTGGTCCAGCACATGCCGCCGGTGTTCACGAAGATGTTCGCCGAGCGGCTCAACCGCATCTGCGCCCTGGAGGTGATCGAGGCGGCGGGGAAGGAGCAGGTGCGCCCCGGCACCGTCTACATCGCACCGGGCGACTTCCATCTCGAGGTCGTCCGCTCCGGTACCTCGGTGTTGACGATGCTGCAGAGCGGCCCTCCGGAGAACTTCTGCCGGCCCGCCGTCGACATCCTGTTCCGATCGGTCGCGCGAGCTTACGGAGGCAAGGTCCTGGCAACTGTTCTGACCGGTATGGGCCAGGACGGCAGGCGTGGCGCCGAGGTGCTGCGCGCCGAGGGCGCCGAGATCGTCGCCCAGGACGAAGCGACATCCGTCGTGTGGGGCATGCCGGGCGCCATCACCCACGCCGGCCTCGCCGACGCCGTCCTTCCCCTACCTGACATAGCCAACTATCTCGTTTCGCGCATCGCCGCAGGGCGCGGCGCACGGTCCCAGGAGGTGACCCGATGACATTGAGTGCTCAGGAGTTCGCCTACGTCAGCGACCTGGTGCGTCGCAACTCCGCCATTGTGCTGGATACGGGCAAGGAGTACCTGGTGGAGGCCAGACTGCTCCCGCTGGCCCGCCTGGCCGGCATACCCACCGTTTCCGAGTTCGTCAGCCGGGTGCAGCAGCGGCCCGAGCCGGCGACGCACGAGAAGATCGTGGACGCGCTGACGACGAACGAGACGTCGTGGTTTCGCGACAGTGAGCCGTTCCAGGCGATAACCGCCAAGGTGCTGCCCGACCTGATTCCGGCCAGGTCCGCCAACCGGACCCTTCGCGTCTGGTCTGCCGCCTGCTCCAGTGGGCAGGAGCCGTACAGCCTTGCCATGGTTCTGCAGGAGTCGCTGCCGGCCGGGTGGACCTACGAGATCACCGCCACCGATATCTCCCAGGAGATGCTGTCCCGGGCCGAAACGGGGCGCTTTACGCAACTCGAGGTCAACCGTGGTCTGCCGGCGAACATGCTGGTGCGCCACTTCGAGCGGGACGGCACCCACTGGCAGGTGGCAGCCGGCCTGCGCGAGAACATCGCGTTCAAGCGAATGAACCTGGCCGTTGCGCTGCCGCCGATGCCACAGTTCGACCTCGTCTTCCTGCGCAACGTACTGATCTATTTCGACGTCGAGACCAAGCGTCAGGTCCTGTCCCGGGTCAGCGCCGTCATGCGCCCCGACGGCTGGCTCTTCCTCGGCTCCGCCGAGACGACCATCGGCATCGACGACCGGTTCGAGCGGGTGTCCGCCGGCCGTAGCTCCGCGTACCGCCTGCGTGGCGGCCAGACCACGGCGTCCGCCGCCGCATTGGGAAAGGAGTGATCACCGATGCTTGCTTTGGTGATCGATGATTCACGGGCGATGCGGATGATCCTCACTCGGATCACCGGTCAGCTCGGGTTCGAGGTGTGGCAGGCGGGCAACGGGCGGGAGGCCCTGGACCTGCTCCAGGCCACCGAGACCGTTCCCGAGTTGGCGCTCGTGGACTGGAACATGCCGGAGATGAACGGGCTCGAGTTCGTCGTCAATGTCCGCGCAGATCCGAAATATCGAGCAATGACCCTGATGATGGTCACGACCGAGGGCGAGCAGAGCCAGATCGTACGAGCCCTGGCGGCTGGCGCGCACGAGTACGTGATCAAGCCTTTTACCCCGGACGCCATCGAAGAAAAGCTGGCGCTATTGGGAGTGTTGACGAATGGAGCCGCGGCATGACCCGTAATCCCACCCTCACGAACGAGGATCTGTTCGCGATCGCGGAGCAGATATGGGCCTCGTACCTCGATGTCGAGGGTACGAGGCCCCTCCTGCCCGCGCTGCCGACGGCTCCTTCGCCTGACGTCTGCGCGTCAGTGTCGGTGACCGGTGCATGGCGCGGTCACGTCGTCGTGAGTTCCTCCATGACCGCCGCGCGTAACGTCGCGGCCGCGCTTCTGGGTGTCGACCTCGATGACGTCACGCCTGAGGACGTCAGGGACGCGCTCGGCGAGTTGGCCAACATCATCGGGGGCAACGTCAAGAGCCTGATGCCGGAGCCGGCGGCGCTGTCGCTGCCGGTCGTCCTGATCGACGGCAACACCGGTTGGCCCTCGGTCGTCGAGGTGTCTCACCTTGACGGCGAGTGGCTGGGTGAGCCGATCGCCGTGCAGGTCCTAGAGAGCAGTGCCGAGAGGGAAGTGTGACGGTACCGATGAAGATTCTGATCGCGGACGACAGCCGCGTGATGCGGCAGATCGTCACCCGTACCCTGCGTCAGGCCGGTTACGACGGTCATGACCTGGTGGAGGCCGCGGACGGCCAGCAGGCCTACGACGCCGTGGTGAACGACAACCCGGACCTGGTGCTGTCGGACTGGAACATGCCCGAGATGACCGGCATCGAGGTGCTGCGCAGGCTGCGCGCCACCGGCATGCAGGTTCCCTTCGGGTTCGTGACCTCGGAGGGTACCCCGGAGATGCGCAACGCCGCCGAGGAGGCGGGCGCGCTCTTCCTCGTCACCAAGCCGTTCACGGCTGAGGCGTTTCGTGACGTTTTGGACCCAATTTTAGGATAATGTGAACTATGCGCTTCCAGCTTCCCGTACCCAAAGATGTTCGTGATCTCTTCGAGGATCTCCTTGGACGCCCCATCACCGTGGGTACGGCCGATCCGGTCCTCGTGGAGGGCTTGAAGACGACGCTCGTGAGCCTGTACACCGATGACAAGAAGAAGCTCTGGGCAGTCGCCGGCATGGACCTGCCGCTGACGGTGTACGCCGGGGCGGCGCTCGGTCTGCTTCCTCCCGGGGGTGCCCAGGACTGCGTCGACGACGGCGTCGTCACGGAGACGGTGGCGGAGAACGTCCGGGAGGTCTGCAACATCATGACCGTCCTGCTCAACCGCGAGGGTGGCCCGCACCTCAAGCTCTACCAGGTCTTCCTGCCTGGCGAGCCGCCACCCAACGACGCCGGTGCGATCCTGCTGGCGCTCGGCCGTCGCCTCGACCTCACGGTCGAGGTCGGTGGTTACGGCAGCGGCAAGGTTTCCATCGCCCTGGCTGAGTAGGTCGTTACCCCCGAAAACGAACTCCCCGCGCGACAACGGCGTCGCGCGGGGAGTTCGTTTTTGTCGCGGGCACCCAGCGCCTACTCGGCGTTGTTGTCGGTGGTCTCTCTATCGGTGCTGCGCCGGGCTGCCGCCATCAGCGCCGGGTTCGCACGCGCGACTTCCAGGGCTTCGATGGCCGCCTCCTGGGTGCTCTCGCGGGCGGTCTCATGCGTGATCTCCGGCGCGGTCTCACGGGCGTCGGCCTCGTTGGCGCGGCGGTACCCGTTCGCCATCGCCCGCAGCAGTGCCAGCATCACCGCCGCCACCACGACCGCGATCAGGTACCTGATCAACGCCGCCGTGTAGTCCATGTCGTGTGCCACGAAGGCGTGGTACAGCGCCGGGCTGTCCAGCAGCGCGGCGAGCAGGAGCGTGGACAACTTCGCCATGTCCCGCAGGCCTCCCGTCAGTAGTCCGCGTCGGCGGCCGCGCGGCGGGCCAGGATCTGCTGGTGCATCACGTACCGGCGCACCATCTCCGCCTGGCGCTCGCTCAGCTCCAGCATCACGATCATGTCGACCGTCTTGGCGATGGGGTCTTCGATGGTCCGCAGGACCGATCCGTCGGCGTCGAGCATGTCGTCGCCGAGCTGCACCACCGCGCTGACCGCCTCACCGTCGCCCAGCCTGACCCACTCGTCGCTGTCCGGTCGGGCGTCCTTGATCTTGAACCGGACACCGCCCTCGCTGACGTCGGACGCGGAACCGGAGATCATGACGTCGCGCTCCTTCGCCCTGACCCGGACCGGCTCACCGCCACCCGCGCGCACGAACCGGCGCCGCTGGTGAAGCACGGGCGCCGACTCGACGGTCAGGGTCCAACACCGGGTCGGTACTCCCTCGACCCGCGACGTCGACACCAGCCTGGCGTCGACGACATAGCGTCCACGTGGCCCTGCGACCCAGCCCAGCGCGATGATGGCCCCGATCTCGGGGATCTCGACCGTCTCGTTGAACGGCGCGGACACGACCACGTTCTTGCCCTCGATCAACTCGATCCGCGACTCGAGCTCGGTCCCCTCATGCGTCAGGCTGACCGGTGAACTGATCTCCGGCATCGGCTCGGTCATTCCACTACCTCTTCCAAGCGGCGGCACAGCAGTTCGGCCCAAAGGCGCGGGGTGGCGACGCGGGCGTCGATCATGGCCACGGGTATCCCCAGTTGCAGGACGGTAGCGGGGTCATCCGTTTCCGCGCACCCGTACGCCGCGATCGCATCCACACGGCCGATATCGGCAAGCCGACGCGCACTATCCGCAGTCTTACGTGTGGCGTCCGTCACGCCCCAAATCGCCGCAGCGTCGCAACTTTCGATGATCGAGCGGGCCCGTTCGGTGCCGCTACCGTCAGTCGGTACGTCGACGACGACGACGATCGGCAGGTCCGCCTTGCGTCGCAGCCTGGCGATCCGTCTGGCCGTGTACTCGGGGCCCTTCATCCGCCGGCTCGGGTGGATGCCGGTGCCCTTGCAACTCGCGGCAGCCAACGCGATGCGGGTCGGCGGCAGGTCCAGCGACTCGGCGACGGTCCGGGCCACCTCCAGCGCCCTGTGCAGTTCGCCGGCGATCACGAGGACCTCGCCGTCGCGCGTCACCTTCGGGGCGTCCGGCAGGAGCTTGACGACCCTGACGATCTCACGGTACGAGTCGAACCCGGTGACCAGCTCGGCCAACTGCGTCGGCAGGCCGAGGCGGGTCAGCACGGTTGACACCGAGGAGTAGGTCGGCAGTCGGCCGGGCTGGTAACGCGGGATCAGCGGAGCGGCCGGCGTGGCCGGGGGTGTGACGGCGGGAAGTTCGGTGACGGGAAGTTCGGTGACGGGAAGTTCGGTGACAGGCAGTTCGATGGCGGGCGCCGCTGTGACCGGGGTGGCGTCCGCCGGTGCGGTGGCCTCGACAGCGGTGGGGGCATCACCCGGCACGAGGGGAACCCATGCCGGCGCGGCGTAGCCGGCCAGTACGTCGGCGAAGGCCGCCGCTCCGGCGCTGACCTCCTGCGCCGCCTGCATGGCGTTGTCAGCAGAGGCCGACTCGTCCGGGCCCAGGTACGGCAGCAGTTTCCGTTCCTGCGCCTCGACCAGCGCGACCAGTGCGTCGGCCGGGCTGGCAGCACTCGCCGGGCTGGCCGGTTTCGTGCTGGCCGTGGACGGTAGGCCCGGCTTGCCGGTGGCAGACCCGTCGGCCACCTCGATGGTCAATTCGAAGCGGTGGCGGGTGAACAGGCCGCCGACGCCCGCGGCGCGAACCCGGTCGGCCGACACGATCTTGGCCGCAGGTCCGTGCTCGGCGCGCACCCGCGCCAGCAACTGCTGGATGTCGTTGCCCTCAAGCAGCAATCGAGTAGGCACTGTTCACCACTCCCACGGTCTCGACGCGCAGCGCGCATTGGGCAATCTCGGCGTACGACAGGACGGGCAGCCGCGGTGCGGCCATCTGGAGCAGGCGCCGCAGCGCCAGGCGGAGCTGGGGCGAGCAGACGACCACGGGGCTGGCGCCGCGCTGCTCGGCGGCTTCGACCAGCCGGTTCAGCTCTTCCATGATCGATTCCGCGCGAGCGGTGTCGACCAGCAGTTGCAGGCCGTTCTCGGTGGGGCGTAGCGACTCGAGCAGCGACTGCTCAAGGCGCGGGTCGAGCGTGACGACCGTGAGCGCGCCGTCCGTGGCGTACCGGGCGGCGATGGCCGGGCCGAGCGCGGCGCGGCTGGCTTCCAGCAGAGAATCGTGATCGGTGACGTTCTTCGCGGTCAGTGAGAGCGACTCGAAGATGCGGACGAGGTCACGGATCGGTACGTCCTCGTCGAGCAGTGCCTGCAGCACCCGCTGCACCTGGCCGAGGCTGAGCAGGGCCGGGGTGAGCTCCTCGACGACGACCGGATTGGTCTGCTTGACGACCTCGGTGAGCGCCCGCACGTCCTCACGCCCGAGCAGGCGGCTGGCGTTGGCGCGGACGACCTCGGCGAGGTGCGTGATGACGACCGACGCCCGATCCACCACGGTCGCGCCGGACAGGTCGGCCTGGTGTCGCAGCTCGGCCGGTACCCACTTGCCGGCCAGGCCGAAGACCGGCTCGACACCGGCCCGGCCGGGCAGGAACTCCAGGTTCTCACCGATCGCGAGGACTGTGCCGGGAGGCGCCTGGCCCTGGGCGACGTCCACGCCGCTGATGCGGATCGCGTACGTCGACAGCGGCAGGTCCAGGTCGTCGCGGGTGCGTACCGGCGGCATCACGATGCCCAGGTCGAGCGCGACCTTGCGGCGCAGCGACCGTACCCGGTCCAGCAGGTCCCCGCCGGCGCCGTCGACGAGGTCGACGAGGTCGGGGGAGAGCGCCAGCTCGAGCGGGTCGACGCGCATCTCGCCGAGCAGAGTCTCGGTCGCGTCGGGTGCGGTCGGCGCGTTGGTCTGGGACTCATCGGCCTCTTCGGCCTGGGTGGCGGGCATCCGCTGCGCGATGAACAGCACGACTCCGCCGACCAGCAGGAAGGGAATTTTGGGCAGGCCCGGGATCAGGCACAGGGCAAGGGCCGAACCGCCGGCGATCCGCAGGGCGTTCCGGTGCTGGCCGAGTTGCAGGGCCACGTTGGTGCCCATGTCGCCGTCGGTCGCCGAGCGGGTCACGATCAGACCGGTCGCGACCGACAGCAACAGCGCGGGAATCTGCGAGACCAGGCCGTCGCCGACGCTCAGGAGGCTGTACTTCTGGATGGCCTCGACAGGGGACAGGCCCTTCTGGATCATGCCGACGACGAAGCCGCCGATGAGGTTGATCAGCGTGATGACGATGGCCGCGATCGCGTCGCCCTTGACGAACTTGGAGGCACCGTCCATCGCGCCGTAGAAGTCGGCCTCGGAGGCGACCTCCGCACGCCGCTTGCGCGCTTCGACGTCGTCGATCAGGCCGGCGTTGAGGTCGGCGTCGATCGCCATCTGCTTACCGGGCATGGCGTCGAGGGTGAACCTGGCGCCCACCTCGGCCACCCGTTCGGCGCCCTTCGTGATCACGAGGAACTGGATCACGACCAGGATCATGAAGATCACCAGGCCGATCACGAGCTGGCCGCCGACCACGAAATGGCCGAACGCGTCGATGACCTTGCCGGCGAAACCGTCCATGAGGACCAGGCGGGTGGCGCTGATGTTCAGCGCGAGCCGGAACAGCGTGGCTATCAGCAGCAACGACGGGAAGGTGGAGAAGTCCAGCGGGCGCTTGACGTACATGCTGACCAGCACGATCAACAGCGCACCGGTGATGTTCAGCGCGATGAAAAGGTCGATGAGCATCGAGGGCAGCGGAACGACCATCATGACGATGATCAGAACGACGCCCAGGGGAACGGCGAACTGGCTCAACCGGCGACCGGACACGACACCTTCCACTGTGTGGCGACTGCGATGAAGCCCGTTCCGTGGCCGTATCTGTGCCGTCCTGGCGATGGACACATCGGCCCTGTCTGCCGTCACGTGAGGGTTTTCCTCAGCAGCTGCCGACAATTGCCGATCGGTGCGGCGTGTCCACCACCTCTGAAGCTCAGGCCGGGCAGATCGTGCACGTCGGGCGTCAGCCGCTGTACAACCCTGCCGGCGACGTCATCGGGTACGAGCTGCTCTTCCGTGGCGCCAATACCGAGGTAGAGGCGTCGCGCCGCAACGCGTACGCGACCAGCCAGGTGATCGTGAACGCCTTCACCGAGTTCGGGCTGCCGGAACTGGTGGGCGACCACATGTGCTTCATCAACCTCACCCGTGAGTTCATCGTCGGTGAACTGGCGCTGCCGTTCGAGCCCAATCAGGTCGTCCTGGAGATCCTGGAGACCGTCGAGGTGGACGACGAGGTCATCGCCGGGGTCACCCGCCTGGTCGAGGGCGGGTACCAGATCGCGCTCGACGACTTCGTCTTCGGCCTCGGCCACGAGCGGCTGCTGGACCTCGCGTCGTACGTGAAGATCGACGTGCTCGACGGCGACGTAGAGCGCATCACCTCAGTGGTGGGGGCCTGCCGAAAATACCCGGGTATCAAGCTGGTCGCCGAGAAGGTGGAGACCGCCGAGCACACCATGCTCGCCCATGACCTCGGGTTCGAGCTTTATCAGGGGTATGCGCTGAGCCGCACCCAGGTGGTGTCGATCGCCACCCTCGCGCCGTCGCGCCTTCGCCGTCTGGAGTTGCTGGGTGCGCTGACCGGACCCGAGACCGACCTCGACCATGTCGTGTCGATCGTGACCAGCGACCCGGCGCTCGCGTTCCGGGTACTGCGGGCCACGAACGCCGCCTCCGGCGGCCTGTCGCGCCGGATCTCCTCGGTACACGAGGCGGTCGTCATGCTCGGCGGCCGCCGGATCCGGGAGTGGGTGACGCTGATGCTGGTGTCGGACATCGCCGAGGCGAGCGACGATCACCTGTCGACGGCCATGGCCCGGGCGCGGTTGTGCCAGACCATAGCTGCCCGGCTGGATGCCTCGGGCGACGCCGCATTCATCGCCGGCCTCCTGTGGGGTATCTCGGACGTGCTCGGCGTTCCGGTGGCGGACCTGGTCAGCAGGCTGCCGCTCGCCGAGGAGGTGACCGACGCGCTGGTGCACGGCACCGGTCCCCTCGGTGAGGTGCTGTCGATGGTGCGGGCGTACGAGGGCGCCGACGACGAGGCGCTCGTCCACACGAAGGTTTCCCCATCGGAACTGGCCAAGGCGTACCTGAGCGCTGTGGGCTGGTCCGTGCGGACCGTCCAGGGCGTCCTCGGCCGGTCCGCGCCGCACGAGACTCCCCCCGACGACGTTTCGTCTACCGCCTGACCCCTCTCAGCGGGTCAGCGCCGGAGCCCGGTGCAGACCCGCCGCCGAGCCTCGGGTCTTGAGCATCATCACGAAGGCCAGGATCCGCGCGACCGCGCTGTACAGGTCCGCCGGGATCTCACTGCCCAGGTCGCATGCCTTGTACAGGGCGCGGGCCAGGGGTACGTCCTGCACCATCGGGATACGTTTTTCCGCCGCCACCTCGCGGATCCGGGCCGCCACGGCCCCCGCGCCCTTCGCCACCACCCGCGGCGCGCCCCTGCTCGGGTCATAACGCAGCGCGACCGCGACATGGGTGGGGTTCACGAGCACGACGTCGGCCTTCGCGAGGTCGCTCATCATCCGCTGTCGGCTCATCGCCATCTGCCTCGAGCGGATGGCACCCTTGAGGAGCGGGTCGCCTTCCTGCTGCTTGTGCTCCTGCTTGACCTCGTGCTTGCTCATCTTGAGCTGCTTGCCGACGCGCCGGCGGACCACCGCGTAGTCGGCGACCGCCATTACCAGTCCCGCCGCAGCCGCCGAGCGCACTAGTGACACGACGGTGCCGGCGATCAGGTCTATCAGGGCCGGCAGTGGTATCGAGCCAGCCGTGACCAGAGTGGGCAGCATGTGGCTCAGCTGCGTGTACAGCACGATCCCGAGTACCGAGGTCTTGACGGTCGCCTTGACCGCCTCCCACAGCGCGTGCGGACCGAACGTCTTCTTGATGCCAGACAGCGGGTTGAGCCGCTTGAAGTCCGGCTTGAGGAGTTTGACCGCTGGACGGAGACCACCCTGTGCCGCCGCGGCGATGACGCCGGTCGCCATCATGCCGAGCGCGAGTGGCGCGACGGTTGTCGCCGCGTCCTGCAGGCCGGTGACCATGACCTTCATGGCCTTGGTCGGGTCCGGGTCGGTGATCACCGCGGTGGACAGGTAGAGCAGTTTCTCGGCGGTCTTCATGGCGCTGCGAACCAGCATCGGCAACAGCATGCTCGCGACAAGCAGCCCACCCCACGAGCCGAGATCAGGAGTACGCGCGATGCGCCCCTCCTTGCGCGCTTCCCGCTTGCGCTTCTCGGTGGGCTTCTCGGTCTTCTCGCCGCTCATGACACCCCCGTGGATCTTGAGGGGGAGTGGCCGGTCATGTGCCCATCGCCTGCAGGACGGCCTTGACGGACTTGTCGACGAGGTGAGCGACAGCCTGCGGAAGCATGGTCAGCGCCAGCCCGGCCCCAGCCAGCGTCAGCATGATTTTCACCGCGAAGCCGAGCGAGAACACGTTCAGAGCCGGCGCCACCCGGGACAGCAGCCCGAGCCCGATGTCGGCGCAGAACAGAACGGCGACCAGCGGGCCGGCGATCTGGAGGGAGGCCATGAACATCTCGGTGACGCCGTCGGTGACCAGGTGCTGGAGGTTGCGCAGCGACAGCGTGCCGTCTAGCGGCAGCACGTTGTAGGAGCTGGTGAAGCCACGTAGGACGAGCTGGTGGCCGTCGGTCACGAACAGCAGCGTGATCGCCATGATGTTGTAGAAGCGGCCGAAGACCCCGCTGCCGCCGTTACCGGTGGCGCCCATGGGGTCGAACGCGAACGCCAGCGAGAAACCGCCGAACAGGTCGATCAGGCTGCCGGCGGCCGATACGGCGGCGAACAGCAGGGCGGTCAGGAAACCCAGCGCGGTACCCAGTACGACCTGCTCCGCGACGCTGACGACCATCGCGGTGGTGTCCAGAGCGGGCACCTTCGAGACCAGGGACGGCACGACCGGCACCGCGATCGCGACCGACAGTAACGCCTTGACCTGGGCCGGGACCACCCGGGAGTTGAACGGCGGCGAGATGGCCAGCCAAGCGGCGGCCCGCACCGAGGCCAACAGCAGTGCGGTCAGCTCCGCCGTCGGGAAGGCAAGATTCATGCGCTCTTGAGCAGATCGGGGATCTGCGCGAACAGCATCGTGGTGAACGAGACGATCTCGTGCAGCATCCAGTTGCCGGTCACCAGCAGCGCCACCCCGACGCCGATCGCCTTCGGCACGAAGGACAGCGTCGCCTCCTGGATCTGGGTCACGGACTGGAAAAGCGACACGGCAAAGCCGATGAGCAGCGCGGTGAGCAGTACCGGTGCGCCCAGTTTCGCCGCCACGGTCATGGCCTGCAGTCCGATGTGGACGATCTGGTTGTCAGTCATGAGAAGCGCGCCCCTAGTGGTAACTGGCGACCAGGGCGGTGACGACCAGTCCCCAGCCGTTGACGAGTACGAAGAGCAGCATCTTGAACGGCAGCGACACGGTGACGGGGGGCAGCATCATCATGCCCAGACTCATCAGTGAGGCTGACACGATCATGTCGATGACCAGGAACGGTACGTAGATGACGAAGCCGATGATGAACGCGGCGCGCAGTTCGGACAGTGCGAAGGCCGGAATGATCGTCGACAGTGGCACCGCATCGCGGTTCTGCGGCATCGGGCGGTTGGCGACCTTGGTGAAGAGCGCCAACTCGTCCTTGCGGGTGTGGTTGAGCATGAACTCGCGCAGCGGCTTCACGCCGTCGTTGAATGCGACGGTCTGGGTCTTTTCGCCCTTGAGGTAGGGCTGCACGCCGTCGTGGTTCATCTGCGACATGACCGGTCCCATGATGAACAGGCTGATGAACAGCGCCAGTCCGGCCAGCACCTGGTTGGGCGGCACAGTGCTCAGGCCGATCGCGTTGCGGGTGATACTCAGGACTACGAACACCTTGGTGAAGCTGGTGCACAGCAGCAGCAGGGCCGGGGCCACCGACAGTACGGTGAGCGCGATCAGGATGACGATCGACTGGCTCGGCTTGCTGTTGCCCAGGTTGACGCTGACGGTGCCCTGCGGCGCTGCCGGCGGTGCGGGCGGCGCCGGCGCCACCGGTGCGGTGATCGGAGAGAAGGTCATCGGCGAGAACGCGATCGCAGCCGTCGATGCCGGGGCCTTCGGGTGCGCGGCCGCGGCGACACCGGGCGTACCGAGCAGCAGCGCCACGCCGACGCCGACGGTGGCGAGGGCCAGGCGGATCGGATGCTTCACGACTTGCGTACCGTCCGTTCGCGCAGGAACTGCATGGTCTGCGTCCAGGTGCTCCGGGCGAGCAGCGAACCGCTGAGCGGCCCGTTCGGCCGGAGTTCGGCCAGTACTGCCGGCTGCGAGTCGAGCGACTCCAGGGAGAGTGCTTCGCGCCTGACCGGCGCCTCCGGCTGGTACTCCTCGATCGCCGCCAGATCGGTCTCGGCGATCAGGCTCACCTGGCCGTCCGTGACGCCGAGCACCATCGCCTTGTCGGCGACCCGCACCACCGCCACCGAGGCGCCGCGGCTGAGCTGCTGGCGACCCAGGACCTCGATCAGGCCACCACCCCGGCGTATCCCGAGCGGCTTGCGAGCCAGCTTGGCCATGCCCCACATGAGGGAGACGACCACGAGCAGCGAGAAGACGATCCGGATGGTCAGCTCGATCACGCGTACCCCTCAGGACCGCTGGTCGGACAGGGAGACGATCTCGGTGACCCGGAGGCCGAAGTTCTCGTCGATCACCACGACCTCGCCCCGGGCGATGAGCCTGCCGTTGACCAGCAGGTCGGCCGGCCCGCCGGCGGCGCGGTCCAGTTCGACGACGGTGCCGGGGGTCAGCGCGAGCAGTTCCCGCACGCTCATTCGGGTACGCCCGAGCTCGGCGGTGACCTCCATCTCCACGTCGTGGAGCAGGTCCAGGCCGGTACGCGGGGGAGAGGCCGGCAAGTCCTTCGTGGACGGGGTGGACGGGGTGGATGGGGTGGACGGCGTGGTGGCGGCCGTCGTGTCGACCTTGACCAGCAGGCCCACGACGCCACGCACGTCGGTGCCGTCCGTCAGCGGTACGAGCGTCCCACCCGCGGCGACCAGCGAAGCGAGCGCCTCGGCGGCGTCGGTGACGTTGCCCGGGTCGACGACGACCGGCCCGAGCGTAGCCGCGGCAGCCTCGATGGCCGGGCGTACGGCCTGGGTTACGTCCAGCGAGCCGAGCGGGGTCTCACCCAGCGCGTCGACCAGGTCCTGGGCGACCATGACGAGGATCTCGCCCTGGGCCGCGCCGGCGAAGCGGGCCCGGATCGCCTGTCCCTCGAGCGTGATCTCGGCCGCGTCCTGGACGGGCGTACCGGCCGAAAGTGGGCTGCTCGCGGGCAGCAGGGCCACCGCGGCCTCGGCCGCCGCGAGCGCTCGGCCCAGATCCTGCGAGGTATTGGTCGGAGCGGTCATCAGCGGTCTTCCTCCTTGGCGGGTGCCACGATGAGGCACGCCAGGCGAGAGCCCTGGCTGCCGGGTACGGCGTGGGCGAAGGTCATGCCGGCGGTAGTGACCGCGAGCGGCTGCGTCACCGGGTGGTTGAGCGTGACGACGTCACCGGGGCGCAGGCTGATCAGTTCCTCGGGGCGCATACGCATCTGCTGGAATCGCACGGCCACATCGAGCGGGACGCTCTCCATGCTGGCGACGAGGTTGTTATGGGCCACCTCGCGGGTGGCGCGCTGCGCGGGGCTGAGCTGGACGTCGGCGCGGTCGCCCTGCAGCTTCGGAAAGATCATTCCGAACGGCAGGCAGATCGTCGCGACGCACTCCTCGGCGCCCACGCGCATTTCGAACGAGGCGACGATCACCGGGTCGGAAGCGCCGCCGGCCTGCACGAACTGCGGGTTGTACTCGATACCGGTCAGCTGTGGCCGGATTGACGCGATGCCTTCGAACGCGTAGCGCAGCTCGCCGAGCATGCGGCCGAGGAGGCCCTGCAGCAGCGGTGTCTCGATCTCGCTCAGCGGCCGCTCGGGCTGAGGGCCGCCGGAGCCGCCCAGCATGTGGTCGATGGAGGTCATCGCGATGGCCAGTGAGAACTCGGCGATCGCGGTGCCGGGCAGGGGCTCCATGCTGAGCTTGGCCACGATGGTCGGGCTCGACAGCGACGCGATGTACTCGTCATAGGTGAACTGCTCGATCGACAACAGCGTGACCTGCGATACCGCCCGCAGGCTCGTCGTCAGGATGGTGCTGAACTGGCGCGCGAAGGTCTCGTACGCGATCTGCAGCGTACGGGTGTGTTCGCGGGACAGGTTCGTGGGGCGTCGGAAGTCATACGGCGCCGGTCCGGCGCTCTTGGACCGGCGGTTGATGCGACCGGCGGTGCGGGAGGGGCCGGCCATGGACGACGCTTGAGTCACGTCGCAACCATCGGCCGGCCCGGGCCCGGCTTGAGGAAACCGTGTCGGCTGATTGGGTGATATGTAGTAGCCGGTAGGCGGGCGGGCTACTGCATCACGAACTCGGTGAAGTACAGGTCCATGACCTCGTCCTTGTACGCCTTGTTGATCTTTTCGCGAAGCGACGCCTTCGCCTTGTCGCGGGCCGCGTTGGAGGCCAGCTCGGCGAGGGGCCGGTTGCTGAACTCGGAGATCGCGATGTCCAGCGCCTGGCTTCCGTCCGGGTCCGCGACGGCGGTCGAGGTCGCCTGCAGGGCGAGTTTGAGCTTGAGGAAGTGCCCGTCGGCCAGGTTGACGGTGATCGCGTCCAGCGGGACGACCTTGCCCGGCTTGGGCGGCGGCGGCGTGCTGGGCCCGGTGAAGAACATGAAGTACCCGCCGGCACCGCCGCCGAGCAGGACCACCACCGCGGCCACCATGATGATCAGCTTCTTCTTCGACCTCTTCTTCGGCGCCTCTTCGGCGGCCTTCTCATCTTTTGCCATGATCTTTCCTTTGTTCGCGCCGGCAGGGGCAGGTCAGTTGGCGCGCACGGCCGAGGGCAGCAGGGCGCGCTCCGCGGCGGGCAGCGTGGACAGGACGATGATGTCGACGCGCCGATTGAGGCTCGGCGCTTTCGGGTCGCTGGGCGGATACAGCGGCCGCTCGCCCGCGAAGCCGGCCGCCGACAGCCGGGACGCCGGCAGGTGGCCCTGGTCGATCAGGTAACGCACGACCGTCGAGGCACGGGCCGAAGACAGCTCCCAGGCGCTGGGGTAGTACTTCGTCGGTACCGGCAGCTGGTTGGTGTGCCCATCCACCTCGATGTGGTTGGGCAGCGGCGTGAGGGCCGGCGCCACCACGTCGAGGATGCGCTGGCCCGCCACGAGCAGGTCGGCGCGGTCGCCGGCGAACACCACCTCGCTGGTGACGATCGTGACGACGAGACCGCGCTCGTCGATGGCGAAGCGCACGGCGTCCTCCATGCCCTGCTGCTTCGCCGCCTCCAGGATCTGCCGCTTGACCTCCTCGAGGTTGGTGACCTCTTTCTGCGCGGAACTCTGCATTCGCTGCTGGCGAGCCCGGTCGGCGTCCTGCACGGCCTTCTGCAGCGCCGGGTCCTGAGCATTGTCGACCTTGGCGTTGGCGAGGTCCGGCTTCGCTCCGACACCGGCGGCGACGTCGATCGAGCTGGACTGACCGCCCGCGGTCTGGACAGCGTTGTTCGTGCCCGACATGACCGCCGGTGCGCCGAAGCCCTTGGCCAGGCCGTCACGCAGCGCCGTGAACTTCTTCTGGTCGACCTGGCTCATCGCGAACAGCACCACGAACAGCACCATGAGCAGCGTCAGCATGTCCGCGTACGTGACCAGCCACCGCTCGTGGTTCTCGTGCTCCTCCTCGTGACCGCCGCTGTGCTTCCTGCCGCGGGCCGCGTTGGGGTTGCTCATGCCGGCGGCTCGCCTCGCAGGTGGGCGGCGCGCCGGGGCCCGGCGCTCATCAGGCCGCCGCCTTCTTCTTGGACTCGGTGCCCGGCGGCAGCAGGCTGCGCAGCTTCTGGGCAACCAGGCGCGGGTTGGCGCCGGCCTGGATGTTGATGATGCCGGCGATCACCAGCTCCATCTGGCCGCACTCGACCTCGGACAGGCGCTTGAGCCGGTTGCCGATCGGCAACCAGATCACGTTGGCGCTCAGGATGCCCCACAGCGTCGCCACGAACGCAGCCGCGATCAGCTCACCGAGGGTCGCCGGTTGGCTGAGGTTGGACAGTACGTGGACCAGGCCGATGACAGTGCCGATGATGCCGATGGTCGGCGCGTAGCCGCCCATGTCGGCGAAGATCTTCGCGCCGGCCTTGTCCGCCTTGCGCTTCGCGTCGACCTCGCCCTCGAGGATCTCCCGCAGCTCTTCGGAGTCGGTACCGTCGATCGCCAACTGCAGGCCGCGCCTCAGGAACGGGTCAGCGACGTCCTTCATCGCGTCTTCGAGGGCCAGCAGGCCCTCTCGCCGCGCCTTCTCGGCGAGCTTGACCATCGTCTCGACCAGCTCGTCGGGCTTGCCGGGCTTGGCGAGGAAGGCCCGCTTGATCTGGCTGACCAGGCCGGTGGCGTCGCGCAGCAGGCCGCCGGCCATACCGACGCCGATCGTGCCGACGAAGACGAGAATGAGCGGTGCCGGCAGCATGATGTGCGAGATCGGGGTGCCCTCAAGGGTCATGGACAGGAAGATGGCGGCGAACGCGAGTCCGACGCCGATCAGGCTTGCCGGATCCATCAGCGCTCCCTGCGGTGAAGCTGGACGACATTGGCACCGGGCTCGGCGGGGTTCTCGTCGTCACCGTTGTCGTGCGGTACGGCCTCCCGGCGCGCCTCGGCGGGCTGGGTGACCATCTGCTGTGCGTCGGCGACCACGGACGCCCGGTACCGCCGGATCAGCGCGACGAACTCGGCCAGCGACTCACCCACGACGTACTTCGTGCCGTCCACCAGGGTGACGACGGTGTCGGGGGTGGAGTCGGCGCGCTCGACCAGGTCAGGGTTGAGCGCGAACACCGGGCCGTTCAGGCGCGTCAGGAGTATCACGGTGGTCCGTCCTTGGAGCGGTGGTCGGGCGATCATCGAGCCGCGGCTCGTGGCCGGGGCACGGACAGTCTGCGGACCCTTCCCTGGGCCCACCTGCAACATCGGCCGATATCGGGCAGGGCTGAGGGATTGTCGGCTGATAACGACGAAGGGGTGACGGACCGGCTGACGCGGCAGCCGGTCCGTCACCCCTTCCGGCGTGGTCGCTCAGGCTCAACGCTTGAGGTTCACGAGGTCATTCAGCAGCTCGTCGGACGTGGTGATGACCTTCGAGTTCGCCTGGAAACCGCGCTGGGCGATGATCAGGTTGGTGAACTCCTGGGCCAGGTCCACGTTGGACATTTCCAGCGAGTTCCCCTGCAGGTCGCCCCGTCCGCCGGTGCCGGGCGTGCCGAGCTGCGCCAAACCTGAGTTGGCGGTCGTGCGGAACATCGAGCCGCCAGCCTTCTCCAGACCGGGCGGGTTGTTGAACGTCGCCATGGCGATCTGCGCCACCGGCTGCTTGAGATTGTTGGAGAACACCCCGACGAGGGTGCCATCCGGCGAGATCGTGAACGACTGCAACGTACCCACAGCCGCGCCGTTCTGGCTCTGTATCCCGACCGTCGACGAGCCGGCGTAGCTGGTGAGGCCACTCAGCTTGATATTGACGCCGGTCAGCGAGCCGCCGGCGAACGTGATGCTGGTCGGCGACGGCGGCCCACCGCCGTTGGCCGCGAAGGCGAGATCGGGCGGCGAAGGCAGCGATACGGTCGTCGTTCCGTCCGTAGCGGACACTTTCCAGTGGGTCGCGTCGACGCGGGTGAAACTCACACTCAGGGTGACCTTGTTGCCCTGCGGGTCGTAGACGGTCTCCGCCATGGTGATCGGCGCCGCGCTCGTGGAGTCGGCGGGCAGGTTACCGGCCATGACCATGCTCGTGGTCTCGGTCGGCGGCATCAGCGTGCCGACGGCGAGCTTCACGTCGGTTGGGGTGGCGTTGGTGTTGATGACGCCACCCGGGCCCGCGAGCCAGCCCTGCACGACCCCGCCGCTGTTGTTGGCCAGGACGCCGTTGGCGTCGAAGGTGAACGAACCGGCGCGGGTGTAGACCTGCTCGCCGCCGTTGCTGACCACGAAGAACCCGTCGCCGTTGATCATCAGGTCGGTGCTGCGCCCGGTGTTCTGGGTGGCGCCCTGGGTGAAGTTGGTGTTGATGCCGGCCACTCGTACGCCGAGGCCGATCTGGGCCGGGTTGGTACCGGCAGCGCCCGCTTGGGGCGCGCCTGCGGCCTTCAGCATCTGGCTCAGCGTGTCCTCGAACACGCTCTGCGAGGTCTTGAAGCCCGCGGTGTTGACGTTGGCGATGTTGTTGCCGGTCACGTCCATCATGGTCTGGTGGGCGCGCAGGCCGCTGATGCCGCTGAACAGAGAACGGAGCATGGTGCCTTCCTCGGTAAGGGGATGCCGGTCAGCCGGCGGTGCTGCTGCGGACTTCCTTGACAGAGGACAGCGGTACGTCCGTGTTCCCGACCTTGAGGGTCGGGTTGCTGCCCGTGAATGTGACGGCCGAGACGACCCCGGTCGCCTGCTTGCCGTCGGCGCCGGTGTAGCTGACGGTCTTGCCGACGAGGTTGCTGGCGCCGAACTGCATCTGCGCCGTGACCAGTTGCTGTTGAGCGTCGTCGAGGTTGGTGAGCTTCTCCAGCATGGTGAACTGGGCGGTCTGTGCCATGAACTGGCTCGGGTCGGCCGGGCTGCTCGGGTCCTGGTAGCGCAACTGGGCCACGAGCAGCTTCATGAAGTCGTCCTTGCCCAGTTCGCCACCGGTCTTACGGGCGGCCGAGGGCGTCGGCGCGGCGCCGCTAGCCTGGAGAATGTCGTTGATTGGGCTGGTCACGGAACTCCTTCGGTCAGACGTGCAGGTCGAGGCCGGGGCGGCCGGGGCGCGGGGCGCGTTCGCCCGTCGAGTCCCGGTGTCGCTCCGTGCGCTCCTCGCGGCCCGGGTCGGTACGGGGCCCGGGCTGGTGCTCGCGGGCCTGCCGGCCCGGCGCACCGCCTTGGTCTGGTGTGCCACGGCCGGGCGCGTCGTGCGACACGTCCAGTGAGCTCGAGCCGAACCCGGAGCCCTGCAGCTCCTTGCGCAGCTCGGGAAGTGCCGCACGCAGCGCCTCCCGGGCGGCGTCGGTCGCGCCGGCGAGGTGTACATGGATGTCGCCGGTGCGGACTTCTGCCGTCACACTGATCGGCCCCAGATCCACCGGGTTGAGGTGGATTGTCAAACGATGTACGCCGTCCGGCCCCTTCTGCAGCGGAGCCAGGCGCTCAGCGAGCTGGGTCGCATGCGTCGCGGGAGTGGCGGGCGCTCCTGCCCCGGGCGTCTCGGTCGGTGCGACGGTCGAGGTCGGGGTGGGTGCCGTGGTGGCCGCGTACGCGTCGGGGCCGGTAGCGGTCGGCGTCGCGTTGGCGTCGGTATCGGTATCGGTGCGGTCCTGACGGATGCGGCCCGTTGGCGCGGCACCGGCAGAAGCGTCCGGCCCGGCAGCCGAAAGCTGCTGCGTCGGTGCGCCCGGGGCCGATGCGGCAGCGGCGGCCGGCGTAGCGGTGGCGGCAGTCCTGCCGGGTTTTGCGCCGCTGGTGGCGGGCTGGGCCGAAGGCGCACCGCTCGTGAGCGTCGCACCCGGCGCCGGGGCGTCGGTCGGCTGGCCGG
>JAOPWA010000161.1 GCA_025965915.1 Dactylosporangium sp.
GGTTCGATCTCGCCGCGAAAACCGACGTCACCGCCGAGCAGGCCGCTGGTCAACCCACGCTCCTGCTGGAGTTCCTGGACGAGATCCTGCACCGACAGCGCGAGATCTACGGAACCCTTCGTGGCGCGCGCCATCCGGTAGTCCCGCACGTCACCGACTACGACGACGCCGAGCAGTACGACCACCGCGACCAGGGGCAGCGTGAGGATTCTGGTCAACCGCCAACGGATCGTTCGCGCACCGCCGGCCCGTTTGGAACCCGTATCGGTGGCCGTGCTGACGGGCGCATCAGCGACCTCGGGCCGGCCGTGACCACGTCGCGACCGCCCATGTCCGACCATGATTTACTCCAGCCCGACGACTGTGACCGACTTACCTTGCGGCGAAGTGATTTGCCCGTGCGACAGGGGAGGCGTGCGCTCCGCCGTCCACGCGACGGTTGATTGTATTGGGCACCGACCGGTGCGACACAAGGGAATCGATGAGTCTTTTTCATGAACTATGGCTTAGCGTCCCCATGATCGGACGTAACGACAAACGTCAACCAACACTGGTGGAGTGATCGGTCACAGATGATCGGGAAGGACTCACGATGCTGTTGCTACCGGCCCTGTCCGGCGCGCTCCCCGATCGCCCGGACGCGGTCCGCGTCGACGACCGGCAGATGTCCTGGGAGCAGCTGACCGTCGCCGCGACCGAGGTCGCCGGTCGGGTCGCGGGCGCACCGGCCGTCGCCGTGCACGCCGCCCCGACCCTGGAGACCGTCATGGCGATCGTCGGTTGCCTGCTCGCCGGGGTGCCTGCGGTGCCGGTGCCGCCCGATTCCGGGCCCGCCGAACGTGACCACATCGTCGCCGACTCCGGCGCCGCGCTCCTACTCGACGGCGACCTCCACCCGCGCCCCACAGGCAGGGGCGGGTTCACCGATCCCCCGCCCGGCGAGCCAGCGCTGATCCTGTACACCAGCGGCACCACCGGCGCGCCCAAAGGCGTGATGCTCTCCCGCGACGCCATCGCCGCCGACCTCGACGCCCTGGCGACGGCGTGGGCCTGGACCCCCGACGACCTTCTCGTACACGGACTGCCGCTCTACCATGTGCACGGTCTGGTGCTCGGGTTGCTCGGCGCGCTACGCGTCGGATCCCGCCTCGCGCACACCGGCAAACCCCGACCCGACCGGTACGCGGCCGCGGGTGGCAGCCTCTACTTCGGCGTACCCACGGTGTGGTCGCGGGTGTGTGCCGAGCCGGAGTCGGCACGGGCGCTGTCGGGCGCGCGGCTGCTGGTGTCGGGCAGTGCGCCGCTGCCGGTACCCGTCTTCGACAGCCTGCGGGCCCTGACCGGTCAGCGCCCGGTCGAGCGGTACGGGATGACCGAGACCCTGATCACCGTCAGCGCCCGGGTCGCCGGCGAGCGCCGCCCCGGGCACGTCGGACTACCGCTGGACGGGGTCGCGACCCGGCTCGTCGGCGAGGACGGGCAACCGGTCGCCCGTGACGGCAGCGCGATCGGCGAACTCCAGGTGCGCGGCGCCACCCTGTTCTCCGGCTACCTCAACCGGCCGGACGCAACCGCCGAGGCGTACACCGCCGACGGCTGGTTTCGCACCGGTGACATCGCCGCCATCGACGTCGACGGAGACCACCGCATCGTCGGGCGCGCCAGCACCGACCTGATCAAGACCGGCGGGTACCGCGTCGGCGCCGGCGAGGTGGAGAACCATCTCCTGTCGCATCCGGGAGTCCGCGAGGCGGCGGTGATCGGGGTAGCGCATGCCGACCTGGGACAGGAGATCGTGGCGTACGTCGTCGCGGACGGGGTGGCCGCCGACGCGCTGGTCGAATTCGTCGCCGCCGGCCTGTCGCGGCACAAGCGGCCGCGCCGCGTCCACCTCGTCGATGCCCTGCCCCGCAACGCCATGGGAAAGGTCCAGAAAGGACTGTTGTCCGAGACGTGACGTGGGGCCCTATCCCGTCCGGGCGGCGAGCGCGGTGACCGCCCCGGCGACGGCCCCGGGGGCGCCGATCATGATGAGGTGGTGCGCGCCGGGGACGACGGTCGGCGGCGGGGCACCGATGCGCGCGGCGGTCTGTTCCGGGGTGCCGGCGTCGAAGACCTGGTCGGCGGCGCCGAACACCACCGCCTTCGGTAGCGGCAGCCGGGCGAGCTGGCCGAGCCGGTCGGGGTCGACTCCCGGCACGCCCTGATCGAGCATCGCCCAGATCGCCGGTTCGCCGCCGGCGACCTGGAACGGCCGTCGCCACCCGCCGACCCCCTCGGCGGTCAGGCGCGGGCAACCCGGGCCGCACTGCTGCTGGTACACGTTGCGGATCAGCGCATCCGAGCGCAGGGCCAACCGCAGCAGGGTCGTGCGGTACGGGTCGATGAACAGGTGGCGGACCGGTGAGCGGGCCCCGGCGCCGGTAGCCAGCGCGTCGCCGTCGAGCAGCATGAGCGCTCCGATCCGCTCGGGCGCCCGTAGGGTCGCTTCGGCCACGATCGCCGCGCCGCTGGAGTGGCCCACCAGGACCGGTCGGTCCAGCCCGAGCGCCACCAGGAAAGCCAGCAGTTGTCGTACCTGGTCGTCGCGGCTGTAGTTGCCGTCGCGTTGGGTGTAGCCGAACCCGGCCAGGTCCAGCGCGTACACCCGGTGCCCGGACGCCAACAGCCGCGCGGTCGGCTCCCAGGTGTCGGCGGACTCGAAGGCCCCGTGGACCAGCACGACCGGGCTACCTGCCGTCCCCCACTGCACATAACGGGTCTGGATGCCGCCGGTCCGGACGTACCGCAGCCCCGGCGGCGGGTCCTCGCGGCGGCCGGTCGCCACGTTGTACCCCCAAGAGGCGACGGTGCAGGCGAGGAAGAGCACGCCGATGCCGAGGGCGACCCGTCGAGCCCAGCGCCGTGCGGCGCCCACTCGCCGGACCGGGGCCCCGGCGGCCGCCTCCCGCACGTCGGTCATGGGCATAAGCTACCCGCTGCGTTTTGTCGGTTCTTCCGTACGAGGGAGGTTCTCGCCGTTTGAGCTTGAACGCCACCCCGGAGGCGATCACCGTAGATATCGACAGTCCCGACGGACCCTCACGACTGGCCGTCAGAACCACTGGCGATCAGACCGTGACCACGCGAACCACAGCCCATCTTCGACACCGGACCGTGCGTGGCTGCTCGGGAAGTGCCCCACTCGAGAGCGGAGCAACCGATGTTGATCCTTGGAGTGATCCTCCTTCTGCTCGGCCTGTTCCTCAAGATTTCGATCTTGTGGACGATCGGCGTCATCCTGCTCGTGATCGGCGCGGTCCTGTTCATCCTGGGTTCGGTCGGCCGGCCCGTCGCCGGCAGGCGCCACTACTGGTAGCCGCGAACGGTCCTTACTTCAGAGCCAGCAATCGAGGGCGCCCCGAGAGCGCCAGCGCAGGCCCTGCCGTAGGGGGTCGGGCAAGTCGCCGACCCGCCCATGGTGGGGCCTGCGCGCGTCTAGTGGCCCAACCTGATCGACCCCTACCGCAGACGCCTGGGTACGCCCAGCGCGCCCCACCGACCGTTTGGCGCATCGTGATCAAATCCGAGCTTCTATCGGCGACCCCGGGCGCCTAGCCTTCACCGCTAAGCGAGAGGCTTCACCAGATGACGGAAATAAGCCCCATATCTTAGGAGCGTGAGATGACCACCCCAGCCGGCGTCGACGTCACCGGTCCCCTGCGCGAGCGCTACGGCGAGGTACTCACGCCCGAGGCGCTGAGCTTCCTCGCCGAACTGCACCGCACCTTCGATGCCCGCCGCCGGGAACTGCTGGCCAGGCGCAAGGAACGGGAAGCCGAGCTCGCCGCCGGCGGCACACTGGACTTCCTCGAAGAGACCAAGGACATTCGCGAGGGCAACTGGCGGGTCGCCGAACCGGCCCCTGGCCTGGTCGACCGCCGGGTCGAGATCACGGGCCCCACCGACGCGAAGATGACCATCAACGCACTCAACTCCGGCGCCAAGGTGTGGCTCGCCGACCACGAGGACGCCAACACCCCGCTGTGGGAGAACGTCATCGAGGGCCAGCTCAACCTGCGCGACGCGATCGAGCGGAAGCTGTCGTTCACGTCGCCCGAGGGCAAGAGCTACACGCTCAAGGGCGGCGAGTTGGCCACGATCGTGGTCCGTCCGCGCGGCTGGCACCTGACCGAGAAGCACATCCTGGTCGACGGCGAGCGGATGTCGGGCAGCCTGGTCGACTTCGGCCTCTACTTCTTCCACTGCGCCAGGCCTCAGCTCGAGCGTGGCTCCGGGCCGTACTTCTACCTCCCCAAGATGGAGAGCCACCTGGAGGCGCGGCTGTGGAACGACGTCTTCGTGCTGGCGCAGGAGCGGCTGGCCATCCCGCGCGGCACGATCCGCGCGACCGTGCTCGTCGAGACCTACCCGGCGGCGTTCGAGATGGAAGAGATCCTGTACGAGCTGCGCGAGCACTCGGCAGGCCTCAACGCCGGTCGCTGGGACTACATCTTCAGCGCCATCAAGAAGTTCCGCACCCGCGGCAAGGATTTCCTGCTGCCCGACCGCAACTCGGTCACGATGACCGCGCCGTTCATGCGGGCGTACACCGAACTGCTGGTGCGCACCTGCCACAAGCGCGGCGCCCACGCGATCGGGGGCATGGCGGCGTTCATCCCGAGCCGGCGTGACGCGGCCGTGAACGAAACCGCCCTGGCCAAGGTGCGCGCCGACAAGACCCGCGAGGCGGGTGACGGCTTCGACGGCTCCTGGGTCGCCCACCCGGACCTGGTGCCGATCTGCCGGGAGGTCTTCGACGGCGTGCTCGGCGACCGCCCCAACCAGCGCGACAAGACCCGCGACGAGGTCTCCGTGACCGCCGCGCAGTTGCTCGACGTCAAGGACACCCCCGGCGAGATGACCGAGGCGGGGCTGCGCAACGGGGTCAGCGTCGGCATCCAGTACCTGGCCGCCTGGCTACGCGGCTCCGGCGCGGTGGCCATCTTCAACATGATGGAGGACGCGGCGACCGCCGAGATCTCCCGCTCGCAGGTGTGGCAGTGGCTGCACAACGACGTGACGCTCGCCGACAGCGGGCAGCAGGTCACCCGTGAGCTGATCGACCGGATCGCCGACGAGGAGATCGCCAAGCTGGGCGGCGAGCCGGGCGGGTACGACGAGGCACGGGCGCTGTTCATG
>JAOPWA010000172.1 GCA_025965915.1 Dactylosporangium sp.
CCACGGAACACCTAACTTGCGTACGACCAGCGCGTCGAGGCGAGCCTCGAGGCGCTGAGCGACCGCCGCGGCAACCGGCACACCGCCGCGTACCAGACCCAATACGACCACGTCGGGTCGTCGGGCATACCTGGCCAGCACCTCCCCCAGCACGGCACCGCCGGCTTCGCGGTCGCGGAAGCTCACTCCCCTTGTGTACGCCCGGCGACCGCTGACCGCGAGCCCGGTAGGCGCAGGGCCGGCCACCAGGCCAGGTAGGCGACGGGGTACAGCAGGTACCCGAAGCGCGTGGCGGGCATCAACGCGATCGCGGCGGCCAGCCCGAACGCGCAGATCAGCGCGGCGCTTCCGGCGTCGCGCGGTGGCCTACGCAGCAGCCACCAGCCGATCACCAGGCCCGTCACGACCAGCAGCGCCGCCGCGACAGCCCGTCCGTCGGGCAGGACCGTCGCGATCAGATGGCCGGGAAACGGCGAGGCCGCAGGGCTGCCGACGAGGCCGCGTCCGAGCGGGAACCGTACGAGGTTCTCCACGACAGCGCCGGGGTCCACGGCCAGAGCCGGCAGCACGGCCGCGACCGGCAAGCCGAGCGACGGCACGGCATAGGCGACGAGTGCGCGTCGACCGCGTGTCGCGGCGTACGCCAGCAGTACCAGTGCGACCGGCCACGCGAAGAGCTTGAGCGCGCCGGCCACGCCGATCACGACGCCGGCAGCGAGCGGCCTGTCGCGCGCCGCGAAGGCGAGCGCAAGCAGGCAGAGCGCGAGTACCGGCAGGTCGTCGCCGCCGACCGCGAGGGTTAGGGCGCAGATCGGCAGTACGGTCGCCGCCTGAGCCGCGCGCACGAGCGCTCCGCCCTGCGCACGGGGCGACAGCACGGCGAGCGCCATGGCCAGCACGGCGGCGGTGGTCAACGCGAACCACACCCGGGCGTCGGTCCACCACACGTCGCCGGCCAGCGCGCGGGGTAACCCGAACAGGGCCATGCCAGGCTGGTAGGGGACGTACCCGAGCAGCCGATCGTCGGGGGGGAGCGCGGCGATCGCGGCACGACCGAGGTAGGGCGTACCAGTGTCCAGTAGGCGCTGACCGGCGTGCTCGACGACGGTCACCTCTTCCTGGGCCTGGCCCCGGACAGCTTCGATCGCCAGTGGCAGGAGCGCGGTCGCGACCCAGGTAAGCCCCGTCAAGATGGCCCGGCCAGTCAGGACGGTGCGGTGTCGACGGACGACGAACTCGACGAGCACGAACAGTGTCGCGGCCGCGTACCCGAAGACGGCGATCCGGCCCCAGACACGGTGCGGTGCCAGTGTCGAGCTGGTAGCGGTGACCAGGGCGAACAGCGCGGATGCGCCGTACAGAACAAGGTCGACGGCGAGCGGACCGGTCTCGGTGGCCTGTCGTAGCCCGCGGGCCAGGGCGGTCGGAACCGCACGCACCTGTCCGATCATGCGCGTCAGTCTGGCAGGTCAGCTGCTGCGGTCGAGGCGCTGGTTGCCGTTGCGGGTGCGCTTGGGGATGCGCACGACCTCCCCCGCCTCGTGTAGCGACTCGGCCAGTCGGCCCGGCCGGCCTCCGAAGCCTCGACCCAGCGCGGCAAGCAGCGCCTCCAGCGGCATCGCCCGCGCGAACAGGTACCCCTGTCCGGCGGGGCAGCCCAGCTCCCACAGTCGTCGCCGCTGGTCTTCGCTCTCCACACCCTCTGCGACGACCAAGACCTCGAGGCTGCGCCCGAGCTCCACCGTTGACCTCACGACCGCCGCTTCCGCCTGCGAGTCCATTCCGGAGACGAAGCTGCGGTCGATCTTCAACTCCTGTACGGGTACCCGGGCCAGCGTCGACAGCGACGAGTACCCGGTGCCGAAGTCATCGAGTGCGAGCAGGATGCCGGCGGCGCGGAGCGCGCCGAGTACCTCGTCGACGACCTCGAGCTGGCTGAGCATCAGGGACTCGGTCACCTCGATGACCAACGCTTCGGGCGGCAGTCCGTGTCGATCGAGGCTGGCCTTGATCGAGTCAGGGAAGCGCGGGTCGAGCAGGCTTCGTGGCGACACGTTGACCGCGACGGGGATCTTGTAGCCGGCGGCGCGCCAGGTGACTGCGGCGGTGAGGGCCTGGTTGAGGACGGACTCGGCGAACGCGCCCAACTGGGTCGAGCGTTCGATCGCGTCGAGGAACTTGGCGGGCGGCAGGGCCCCGTGGTCGGGGTGGCTCCACCGGGCGAGCGCCTCCGCCGCGATCACTTCGGCGGTGCCGAGGTCGACGATCGGCTGGAACTCGACGGTGAACTCCTCCTCGGCCAGGGCCCTCGCGAGGTCGCCGCCGAGTACGAGCGAGCCGACGTCGGCGGTGTCGCGGGTGGCGGCGTAGCGGGTGACCTGCTGGCCGCTCTTCTTGGCCTGGTACATCGCGACATCCGCGCGGCGTAGCAACTCGGCGATGTCGGCGGTGCCGTCGGCGACCGCGATTCCGGCGCTCGCCTCGACGCTGATCCGCATGCCGTCGAGGTCCATGGGAGCGGCGATGGTTGCCAGTAAGGCCTGCGCCCGCGGGATCGCGACAGGCGGTGCGGGCAGTTCGGTGAGCAGGATCGCGAACTCGTCGCCGCCGAAGCGGGTGATCAGGTCGCCGGGCGTGGCGGTGGCTTCGAGCCGGCGGGCGATCTCGATGAGCACCTTGTCGCCGGCCGAGTGGCCGAGGGTGTCGTTGATCTCTTTGAACCGGTTGAGGTCGAGCAGCATGAGAGCGGTGACCCCATGGGCAGGGCCGTCCAGGATCTCGGTCGCGTACTGCTCCAGGCGGCGGCGGTTGGCGAGTCTGGTCAGCGGATCCTGTGCCGCGGCGAGGGCGTGGCTCTCGGCCAGCCGCCGGGTTTCCGCGTGCGCGGAGGCGTTGCGGACCGCGGTACAGAGAGCGGCAGCAAAGGTACGCAACGTGTACTGCTCCCGCTCGGTCAGCTTGACTTCGCCTTGGAAGAGCAGCCGAAGCTCGCCGATGGCGATGTCCCCGTCATGGCTCTCCAGCGGCGCCGAGATCACACTGCCGCGAGTGGGTGGTGCCGTCTCGGGTGGCCCGTCGTAGCGCGTGCCCTCGTTGTTCCCCCGGACGATCCGCGCGCCGGCACCCGGGTGTCTCACCTGGACCTCGACCTCGTCGGCGGAAAAAAGCTCGGCGGCGCGCACGATGGCGGTATGAAGCACGCCGTCCAGGTCGACGGCGTTGAGCTCGTCAGTTGTGCGGGCCAAGCGCTGCCATGCTGCCCGCTCCTCGTGGCTGCGTACCCGGCTTGCTGAAGCGAGGTGCAGCGCGTAAATCAACAGCGGCAGCGCGAGGAGCAGCCATTGGTCGATCGTGACAACGACCGTGGCGCCCATGCCCATGACGAGGCCACCGACGCGAGACAGCAGTCTCACGTCCCAGTGTTCTGTGAAGCGCTGGCGGATCGACGTACCGGTTGCCAATGCGATGACGGGGAAGAACAACGCCTCGTCGACGATCGCGTAGGCCATCGCGGCCAGCGGCATCACGATCAGGTGCCTGGGGAGGTTCGTTGCGAGATCACTCGGGTCGACCGGGGGTGCGTTGAGTGCGACCATGACCGCGCCAGCGGCCGCTGCGACCAGGCTCTCCTTGGCGACGTTGAACGCGAGTTTCATGACGGGGAGCCGGGCCCTGAGGCTCGAGAGCAGCACCCCGGCAGCCATTCCGAGGACTACCCAACTGAAGGGCGCGACCGTGATCGCCATCAGTGCTGCCGCCGAGGTGCCCGAGAAGCGCACGTTGCTCGCCCTGATGCGCACCTGGACGCCGCTGAAGTTGGCGGCGGCGATGAGGCAGCTGAGCAGGACGCGGAAGGGGCTGATTAGCTTCGTTGACGTGGCGATGTCAAGGATCGCGAGGGCCAGGACGGCTGCCCCCAGCACGACAACGAGACCAACGAGCAGCTGAAGCCGCCGGTTGGTCGCGTCGTCGTTTTCCGCAGTCATCGCATCGTTGTCCATTCGCCCCCTTGCATGGTGCCGGTGGGGCAGGGGCGTGTGTCAACCCGTTCCTTGCGGACATCGACTTCGCGGGTCGAGTAGAACGGGTAGCAAACGGACGACGGCCAGTCTCAGAACCAGTGAAGGTCACGCATTGTAGTCTCCTCGTGATCGCCGCCGGATCTGTGTCCAGCGAACCCCGGCGATTTTTAACAGTGGACTAGAGCGCTCTGACCACACATTATGGGGAGGCCATTGCCAGTGCCTAATTAATTTGTCAAAGCGTTCGGCATTTGCGAACTTGGTAATAATTCGTAACACAAGTCCGGTTATCTGATTACCGAGAGTGTTGATGGCCATTCGCCGTCAGATATTTCTCCAGCGATCGTGACTCGCCGGTGCCCGACGGACCGATGTCAACAAACGCCGTTGAACCACTCGGTCAATGTCCGTTGACCGTTCGTGCGACGGCCAGCAAACAACTCGCTATCAGAATGACGAGTACGGCCCGGCGAAATCGAATAGTGTCAATCCGCTTGAACAGGTGATTCCCTATCCACCAGCCGAGCAGGACAGCCGGGCCAGCAACGGCGCCCAGGAGCACTGCCCGGCCGGTCAGCGCGCCGGTGAGCGCGAATCCGCCGATACCCAACACGCCGCCCAGCGAAAACACGGCCGCGAGCGTTCCGCGCAACTCGCGCGGCCCGTACCCCATGGTCTGCATCGCCGCGATCAGCGGTGGGCCGCTCGGACCGGCGGCGGTGGACAGGACGCCGGCCGTCAGTCCGGCCACCGCGATCGGCGCAAGCCCACCAGGGAGCCGGGGGTTGCGCCACACAAGTGCCGCGCAGGAGACCACCGCGACGGCCACGAGCAGGCTCAGCGCTCGGTCGTCGAGGACATGCAGCAGAAACAGCCCGATCGGCATCCCGGACACCATGGTCGTCAGCAGGGCCGCGACGGTACGCCACCGCACCTGCCCGCGGTCGCGGACCACGGTGATCACCGCCAGCAGCAGCGCCGGCAGCGCCAACGCGACGATCGCCAGGCGAGGACCGGTCGCCAGAGTCAACAGCGGTACGGCGACGAGCGAGAAGCCGAAGCCGGTGGCCGCCTGGACCGCCGCGGCGACCAGCACGACGATGAAGGCCGTCAAGAGCATGATCGTGATTGTCGTACCGGTGCCACCGCGGACCGCCACCGCCGAGATGCTTCCCACACCCGTACGCTCAGTTCGTGACTGAGCGGTTGACACACGTGGACGAGACCGGCGCGGCACGCATGGTCGACGTGTCGGGCAAAGACATAACCGTGCGCCGCGCGGTCGCCGCCGGCACCGTGACCACGACCGCCGAGGTGATCGCGCTGCTGCGACGGGACGCGCTGCCCAAGGGCGACGCGCTCGGCGTTGCCCGGGTCGCGGGGATCATGGGCGCCAAGCGAACACCCGACCTCATCCCGTTGTGCCATCCGATCGCACTGCACGGCGTGCGCGTCCAGTTGACGCCCCGCGAGGGCAGTATCGACATCGAGGTCGTGGTCAAGACCGCCGACCGTACCGGGGTGGAGATGGAGGCCCTCACCGCGGTGACCGCCGCCGGGCTCGCCCTGATCGACATGATCAAGGCCGTGGACCCGGCGGCGAGCCTGGACCAGGTACGGGTACTGCGCAAGGAAGGCGGCAAGACAGGGCTGTGGGAGCGTCCATCGTGAAGGCGCGGGTGATCGTCGCGTCGAACCGGGCGTCCGCCGGTGTCTACGAGGACACCAGCGGGCCGCTGCTCGTGGCCGGCCTGCGGGACCTGGGATGCGAGGTGGACGAGCCGGTCGTCGTCCCCGACGGGCTGCCTGTCGAGGAGGCGTTGCGCAGGGCGCTCGCCGACGGCATGGACGTGGTGGTCACCAGTGGCGGCACGGGCATCAGCCCGACCGACGCGACACCCGACATGACCCGTCGGGTACTCGACTACGAGGTCCCCGGCATCGCTGATGCCATCCGGGCGCACAGCCTGGCCAAGATCCCGACCGCCGCGCTGTCACGAGGGTTGGCCGGTGTCGCCGGTCGTACCCTGATCGTCAACCTGCCGGGGTCGAAGGGCGGGGCGCGGGACGGCTTGGCGGTGCTCGGCCCGGTCCTCGCGCACGCGGTGGACCAGCTTCGCGGCGGCGACCACTAGGCCGCTTCGCGGCGGCGACCACTAGGCTCGTGTCCATGACGTCGGTGCCCTGGGACCAAGCGCGCGCGGCGGCCTTCCGGGCCGGCGCCGACTCCGCCCGCCCGGCCGTCGAGATGCCGCTGGCCGGGGCTGACGGCCTGACCCTGGCGGCGCCCCTGGTGACCCTCACCGACCTGCCCGCGTTCGCCACGTCGAGCATCGACGGCTGGGCGGTGCGTGGGCCGGCGCCCTGGCGAGTCGTCGGCCGGGTGCTTGCCGGCGGCACGGCCACCCCGTTGCCCGACGACGGCACGTGCGTCGAGATCGCCACCGGCGCGATGGTGCCCGCAGGCACGGAGCAGATCCTTCGCGTCGAAGAGTCCAGACTGGACGGGGACCTGGTCACCGGACAGCCGCGGCCCAACCCGGAGTGGCGCGTGCCCGGGGAGGAGGCATCCCGGGGCGAGGAGTTGCTGCCGGCCGGCGCCCCGGTGACACCCGGGGTGATCGGCCTCGCCGCGTCGTGCGGCTACGACGCCCTGTCCGTGCGGGCGGCGCCGCGAGCGGCCGTGCTGGTGTTCGGCGATGAGCTGCTGACCTCCGGCCCGCCCGGCGCGGGACGGGTGCGTGACTCCCTCGGCCCACAGATCCCGGCCTGGCTACGTCGACTGGGCGCCACTGTGGATGCGTCCATGGGGCCGGTCAAGGACACGCTCGACGCGCACGTCGACGCGATCCGGGCGGCATTCGACAGCGGTGTGGATGTGGTGTGTACGACCGGCGGGACGATGCACGGGCCGGTGGACCACCTCCACCCGGCACTCGCGGAGCTGGGCGCGTCCTATGTGGTCAACACCGTCGCGGTGCGGCCGGGGTTCCCCATGCTGCTCGCGGCGCTGCCGGACGGGAGGTTTCTCGCCGGGCTGCCGGGCAACCCGCAGTCGGCGATCGTCGCGCTGGCTTCGCTGGTCGCACCGCTCCTCGCAGGGCTGCAGGGCCGGCCGTCGCCTGCTTTGCCGTCGGTGACCCTGGGCGCGCCGGTCGCCGGTCGTGGCTCGTACACCCATCTGGCGCTGGTGCGAATGGACGGTGGGCTGGCGTACCCGGTCGCACACGGAGGCTCGTCGATGCTGCGGGGGCTCGCCCAGTCGGTCGGGTTCGTCGTGGTCGCGCCGGGTACCGACGGCGAAAAGGGTACGACGCTTCCACTCGTACCCTTGCCGATGTTCGAGGGAGAACGGCCGTGACGACTGTCGAGGGCGCGACCACGACGGTCGCCGTGACCACCGAACCGCTCGACGTCGCGGCACACGAGCGCCTCGTCGCCCGGGCCGTGGCCGGCGCGGTCGTGTCGTTCGCCGGAGTCGTTCGTGACCACGACGACGGGCGCGGGGTGCTGGAGTTGGAGTACGAGGGGCATCCGAGCGCCGCGCGGATCCTCGCTGAGGTCGCCGCCGAGATCGCGGCGGACCCCGCGGTATACGCGGTGGCGGTGTCACACCGGATCGGACGACTGGAGATCGGCGAGGTGGCCCTTGCCGCCGCGGTATCGACGGCGCATCGGGCCGCGGCGTTCGCGGCGTGTGCGCGGCTGGTCGACGAGGTGAAGGCGCGGCTGCCGATCTGGAAACGTCAGGTCTTCGCCGACGGCAGCGAAGAGTGGGTCAACTGCCCCTGACCTGCCAGCCTTTCGGCGAGTTCGGTGGGCTGGGAAGTGGTGGTCAGGCGTTTTCGTGAGGGTCAACGGGTA
This sequence comes from Dactylosporangium sp., assembly GCA_025965915.1. Taxonomy (GTDB): domain Bacteria; phylum Actinomycetota; class Actinomycetes; order Mycobacteriales; family Micromonosporaceae; genus Planosporangium. The sequence continues at coordinate 7,887 of JAOPWA010000172.1, forward strand.
CGTCGATCTGGGTGTATCGGCCCGTTGAGGCGCCGGTACACCCAGATCGAGGAGCCGATCAGATCGACGAGCGGGTCAGGGCACGGCCCGCGGTCGCAGGCTCGGCTTCGAAGACGGGCTCGGCGCCCTGCCGCCAGGGCAGCAGGACAACCAGCACGATCACGGCCAGCGCCAGCGAGTTCTCCATCAGCGCGCCGAACCGGCCGTCGGCGTAGTGCGACACGTGTGGCAGTCGGTGCTCGTAGCGCCACATCGGTGAGATGACGAGCAGTAGGTAGACGCCCAGGGCCGCCGAGGCGTGGCGCAGGCCGGCCAGCGCCGGGAAGCGCCCGATGTTGAAGCCCCGTACCGCCCGTCGGCGGCGTAGCGCCACGTCGACGAGGATCACCAGAGCCGGTACGAGAAACACGAGGTGGTGTGTCCACGAGATCGGGCAGATCGCGTTGGCGGTGAGGCCCACGATGGTGAACGCGGCCAACTCGTCACCTTCGGCATGCGCGGTCTTGGCCCGCGACAGTCCAACCGCGAGCAGCAGTACCGCGAACGCCAGCCACATGAGCCTGGGTGTGACGGGTGAGTCATAGGCCCGGGCGAGCAGGCCGGCCAACGACTGGTTCGGGGTCGCGTCGACGAAACCGACGCGGTTGGTGTCCCAGACGACCCTGCTGAAGTAGGCGACCGATTCGTTCTGGGCGAACAGGTACGCGAGGAGCGTCGCCCCGACGGTGGTGCCGATCGCCGTGAAGGCGACCCGCCACTGGCGCGTGACCAGGAAGTACACGATGAACAGGCCGGGCGTCAGCTTGACAGCGGTGGCCAGGCCCACGCCGACGCCCGCGAACGCGCCGGTCAGCCAGGCGTACCGCAGCCAGCCCAGCGGGGTCTGCTCGAGGTGCGGGCCGGCCGCCGCGGCACGGTTGAGGGCCGCGCGCCCCCGCCAACGCAGGGCCACCAGGTCGGCGATGACGAGACCGGCCAGGATGAGGTTTACCTGACCGAAGCCGATCGTCTCGCGGACCGGCTCGGTCGCGCCGGCCAGCGGCACGGCGATTCCGACGGCGAACCAGCGTGGCCAGCCGTACCGGTCGGCGATCGGTCCCACGATCGCGAACAGGATCAACGCCAGAGCACCCAGATTGAGCAGCGCGTTGACCCACCCCGCAGCCTGCGTGCCCAACACGGCCATGGGCAACATGGCCAGCGCGGAGAACGGAGGATACGTGAAGCCGAGCATGGTGCGAGGTGCCACGAACTGGTAGAGATCGCCCCCCTCGGTCCACCACACCACCGCGCCGTGGTAGATCCGCAGGTCGAAGAAGTCATACTGCCGGCCGAACGCGCGCACGGCCCACACTGCGACGAGCGCGGTGGCGGCGACGATGCCGAGCCGTAGGAACGCGACCGACCAGACCTGCCGGGCCACGCGATGGACTATGGCGAGAAGAGACGGCCGTTTATCGACCGTCGCCGGCATACGGCTGACACCCCCGTACTGCTGTCGACTGATTCGGTCTCGTCCGACAAGCAGCGTAGAACGGTCCGTCACGCACCACCTCCCAGCGTTACCCGACCGTGTCCCATCGCACACGAGTCGGTGACCTGTACACGCGTGCTAACTCATCGCTATTTGCGGGCTTATCTCCGCTGGAGAGGGTTATTACCGCTGGAGAGGCGAATAGTCAGCGCGAGACCTTGTTGTTATGGTCTCGCGCTGATCGATCGAACAGGTGCCTAGCGGGCGAGGAGTCCTCCAGGCCTCGTGGACTTCACGGCCAGCTTGGTCCCCGTGGCCGCCGTACGCGCGGTACGTCGAGCATCGTCTGCGGCCCGCCTGGCCTCCTTCGCCGTGAGATGGGCTGCTCGCTTCGTCTCCTTGGCGGTGGTGTGGGCGACGCGCTTGACCGAGTCCTGCGCTTGCTCGGCGACGTGGCCCGTACGCCACGCCAGGCCCGGTTTGCCTTCGGTGTCCACGGCGGCGAGTAGCAGGCCGCCCATCAGGCCCAGGTTCTTGAGTAGCGGGGTGGGATCACCGGTCCGAAGTACCGGACCTTCCTGTGACTGCTCCGTCCTCGACCAGAAGTCCTGTCCGGCCACTGTGGACGGGATCAGCGAGCCGGCCAGCGCCAGGGCCGCCGGCCGGGTAGCCGTGTTGGTGGCCAGCAGAACGCCGCCGGCCATCTGCACTATCCCGGTGATCCGGACCAGGGAACGTGGGTCGGTGGGCAGGCCGACCGAGCCGAGGGTCGGCCCCAACCGGTCGGTCACCGCCTTGGCGCCGTCGACGAAACGGTCGGGATTGTTGTAGGCATCCAGCCCGCCGCGGACGAAGACCGCCGCGAGGAGGGCGCGAGCCACGGTACGAACTGGTTTCATACGCAAGCCTTTACCCGTCGTCGACCGGCTTTACCCCCCTCGACGGGTGTGAATCCGCTCTAGGCGTCCGCCGCCGGTTGGGAACGAAGGTATCGGCCGAAATGCGGCACGGTGAACGCGACCGTGCCGCGCTCACCGGAGTAGATCAACCCCTTCTTGATCAACGCGTCTCGGGCCGGCGAGAGGCTGGCCGGCTTGCGCCCCAGTGACTTGGCGATCTCGGCCGTGGGCACCGCCGTATCCATGTCGTCGGCCTCGGCCAGTGCTGCCATGGTGCGCATGTACTCGCGCTCGGCCGGCGTGGCCCGGTCGTACCGCGAGCCGAAGAAGCCGACCGCCAACTCCGCCTCGGCCTCGGGTGCGGCGACCCGCACGTCGGCCGGCGTTATCGGAGAACGCGGCGCGTGGTCCCAGGTCGCCTTGCCGTACGCCTGCACGAAGTACGGGTATCCACCGGAGGTCTCGTAGAGGACATCGAGCGCTTTCGTCTCGTACTCCACCCCCTCGCGTGCGGCGGGTGCGCTGAACGCCTGGTCGGCGGCGAGCCGGTCGAGGCGGTCGATCCGCTGGTATCGGAAGAGCCGCTCCGAGTACGACTTGGACGCGGACAGCACCGCCGGCAGGTGGGGGAGCCCGGCGCCGACCACGATCAGTGGGGCGCCGGTCTGGGACAGCTCGTGGCACGCGGCGCAGAGCGCGGAGATGTCGTCCGCCGGCACGTCCTGCATCTCGTCGATGAACAGCGCGATCCCGGTGCCGACGTCGGTGGCGACGCTGGCGGCGTCGGTGAACAGTTCGACCAGGTCGATCTCGATGTCGCCGGAGTCGGCGCGGCCGCGCGCGGCCGGCACGTCGATGCCGGGGTTCCACCGGTCCCGCAGCTTGATGGCAGCGGCACCGGACCGGGCGCCTGAGCCGGCCGACGGACTGCTGCGCAGTCCAAAAGCCTTGAGGACCCCCAGGAACTCGTCGATGCGATCGGGTGCCCGATGATGTGGCGCGAGTTCGCGGATGGCCATGTGTAGCGCGGCCGTGACCGGCCGACGCAGCGACTGGTCGGGCCGGGCCTCTACCTTCCCCGTGCCCCACAACCGACCGATGGCCTGCGAACGCAGCGTGTTGAGCAGGACGGTCTTGCCGACGCCGCGCAGGCCGGTGAGGACAAGTGAGCGTTCGGGGCGGCCTCGCGCTATCCGTTCGAGCACCACCTCGAACATCTCCAGCTCACGGTCGCGCCCGGCCAGCTCCGGCGGTCGCTGCCCGGCCCCCGGTGCGTACGGGTTGCGTACCGGATCCACGCTCGCACGGTATCGGCATATCTAGTTGCACCGCTAGACGTTCGTAGAAGGGGCTCGCGGCGCCAGTGTCCGATACGCCGTCGAGACCAATCTTTGGGTATCTAGAAAATTAGCTAGATATCGCTAGACCCTGCTACTTCCGCTGCTTCAGGCACAGCACGAAGTCCTCGGAGTCCACTGAACTGTCGAAGAAGTAGTTGTGCGTGTACCCCGGTACGCCGTTGCACTTACTCTTGTCGATCGTCGCCGGGAAGCGCTTGACCACCTCGAACGTGCCCTTGGCGCAGGTGACCTTGCGCATCTTCGGCACCTCGTTGGTGCCGTCGTTGACCAGGCAGTCACCAGTGTTGGCGGTGAGGGCGTCGCTGCCGACCCCCTCGCTCTCGGCTGCGGCGGTCGGTGTCGCCTGCGCCTGCGCCTGCGCCGTGGTCGTCGGCTCCGGCTGCGTATTCGGCGGGGTCCGCGCGGCGTTGCCGCTGCCCTTGTTCGACATCAGGTAGAGGCCGGTCGCGACCGTACCGCCCAGGACCACGGCCAGCACCACGATCATCGTGATGATGAGGCGTGAGCCGCTCCGCTTCGGTCGCTCCGGCTTCGCCACCGGCGATCCCCACGTCTCCGCGCCCTGCGGGCTGCTGGGCTGCTGCCCGTACGCGGGCGGCTGTGCGTAGAGCGTCGGTTGTTCCGCGGTCGCTGGCTCACCGTACGCGGGTGGCTGCCCGTAGAGCGTCGGATCTTCCGAGTCAATGGGCTGCCCGTACGCGGGCGGCTGTGCGTACGCGGACGGCTGTGCGTACGCGGGCGGCTGTGCGTACGCGGGCGGCTGTGCGTAGAGCGTCGGATCTTCCGAGTCAGTGGGCTGCCCGTACGCGGGCGGCTGTGCGTACTGCGTCGGGTGTCCGTTGATCGGCTGGTGCGGAGGGAACGGGGGTTGCTGCGGGTACCCGGGTTGTTGGGGATACCCGGGTTGCTGGCCGTAGTCCGGTGGCGCCTCGCCCCACGCCTCACCGCTCCCCCATGACTCGCCGTATGGATCGTGCGGCTGGTCGGATGCGTCGTGCGGCTGGCCGTATGGATCGTGCGGCTGGCCGTATGGATCGTGCGGCTGGCCGCCCTGCCACGGATTCTGCGGCTGACCGGCAGGGTACGGTCCGCCGGGTGGTCCGGGCATCGACATGTTGACTCCTCCTGGTCGCGCGGGCGCGGCCGGCGCCCACGAGACCCCGCGGGCGGTACGGCTGTTCCCGGTCACCGTAGCGTCATCTGCCGATGACCTCACCTAACAAGCACACCCCGAGCGCCGGTGAGCCGGGCGCTACTTCCGAAAAGGCTCATCCGGAGGGCGGCGCGGTACAGGCGGCCGGACCGCACCGTCCGCCGGCACTGGTCTGGGCGGCACTGCTCATCGTGTACGTCGTCTGGGGCTCGACCTACCTCGGTATCCGCATCTCGGTGGAAACGATTCCCCCGTATACCGGAGCGGCGTTACGCATCGCCGCCGCCGGACTGCTGCTCGGCGCTGTCATCGCGGCCCGCCGGGGGCCGGCGGCGCTGCGGGTCACCGGCCGGCAACTACTCTCGGCGTCGGTGGTCGGGGTCCTCCTGCTCGCCGGCGGCAACGGCATGGTCGTCGTGGCCGAGGCCCACGGGCTACCGTCCGGTGTCGCCGCACTGCTGGTCGCCACGGTTCCGCTGCTGGTGGTCGTGTTGCGTGTGGTCACCGGTGACCGACCGCGGGTGCCGACCCTGGTCGGAGTGCTCATCGGCTTCGCCGGTCTGGCCACGCTCGTCGCGTCCCAGGGCGGCAGCGGGACCGTACCCGTGGGCTGGGCGCTGCTCGTCGTGGCTGGCGCGGCGAGTTGGTCGTTGGGATCGTTCCTGTCCAGGCCGCTGCCGCTGCCACCGGATCCGTTCGTCGCGTCGGTGTACGAGATGATCGCCGGCGCGGTCGTCCTCGGACTGGGCGGCCTGGTCGCGGGGGAGCGACTGCCGGCGCATGTGTCCGGCCGCTCATGGCTGGCTCTCGGT
>JAOPWA010000204.1 GCA_025965915.1 Dactylosporangium sp.
TCAGTTCGCGATGCCGGCCCGGTTGGCGACTTGACGTAGCAGCAGCGAGGACTGTCCGGACGTGACGTCGAGTAGTCGCCGGATGAGCATGTGGGTGGCGGGGCGGCGGCGCACCTCCTCGGGTGCCACCTGTTCGGCCCGCGTGACCGCGACGGTGGCTTCCGGGTACTGGCGGCACTGCCGGTACGCCTCGGCCATGTCGAGCAGGTATGCCGCCTTCCGCTCGCGCGGCAACCGGATCAGCGCCTGCGGCTCGATGCCGCGCGAGTAGGTGACCGCACGGCCGCCCTCCTCCATCCGGACCAGGGCGGCGAGGCGGTGCAGGGCGACGTTTGCGACGCCGAAGACGTTGACCGGATCGCAGTGGCCGGGCCGGAGCATACCGGCGATCTCGCCGGCCCGGCGGTGCATGGTCAGCGCCAGGTCGCTGTCACCGTCCTGCGCGGCCGCCATCTCGGCGGGCAACAGCAACATCCCGTACAGCGACAGCAGTTGCGGGTCGCGGGAGGCGAGTTCGGGTTCTATCCGGTTGGCCATCGCAACGAGCGCGTCCAGGGCGGCCTGGGGCCGGCCGAGGTAGGCCACCGCGCGTGCAACGCAGCGGGTCGCGACGGCCATGCATATGGTGTCTTTGACGCTGTGCGCGGCCATCATCGCACGGTCGGCGGCCAGCCAGGCCGTCTCGGTGATCTCGAGCTTGAGAAGCGTCGACGACGCGAGCCGGTAGCTCATCACCAGGCAACGCGTTGCTTCCACCCGGTCGTTGCCCTCGAGTATCTCGACCGCCCGCTGTGCCTCGGTTATCAGACCCGGAAGGACCCTGCCCATGGTCGTGAAGTCCGACGACAGCCAGGCGGAGCAGGCGTAGTCGACCTGTCGACGCAGCCGGGCGAGGCCGGGCGGGGCGCCGCTGTCACCGAGAATCACCGTGTAGGAACCGAGCACGGCGCGGATCGCGCGCACCTCCACCGCGTCCGGGCTCTCGGCGGCCTGGCGGGCCACATCGTCATCGGTCAGCGCCGCGACGTCGATCTGGAGCACGGTGGCCACGACCTCGAGCATGGGCAGACGCACCAGTCCCCGTTGCCCCGTCTCCACTTTGTCGACCCAGCTGACGGATCGACCCACCAGATCACCGAACTGCTGTCGGGTGAGCCCGCGCCGGGCGCGCCAATAACTGACCCGCCGGCCAATATTACGGTTACGAACGTCCATATTTCCCCCAAGGAAGGGTCGGCGTAATGAGGGCCGGACGGCGAGCTTGCACTGTCTCGGCCTTTCCGCTTGGGTGGCGCGGGTCCCGGTGCCCGGCACCCGCAGGCAGGGGTTGGGGCCCCGGACACGCCGGAGCGGTTCAATCAGGACCTGTCCAAAATCCTTGACACAACCCACCAGTCCCTAAACGGCATCGGACCGGCAGTGGCTGGCGTCGTCACCAGCGCGTCCTGCACCCGCGTCGGAACCGTCAGATGTGCTGCTGCTGAGTACGGGTCGGAAACGGGCGAGGTGGGAAGGGGCGGACCTGCGGCTGTGGCACGGTGTGCGCGACGGTCCAATGGGAGCCGACTCGGCTGCGCGCCTGATTGAGCCGCCGTTGCCGGATCGCCACCGGTTCCCGCGCTTGTTCCCGCGCTTGTGCCGCCTGTCTCTCAAGAGTCTCTTGGGGTGCTGCGGTTTGCCGACGACGGTGAACCCAAGACCAGATACACATGGTTGCCTCTACTGAGGGTGGGCGCGGCGGGCGAGCTCTGCCCGGCACCGGCCGCTGTACCTGAACGGATGGACGACCTGAACGGATGGACGCGACGTCCCGCACGCGGGGCGATCAGCGGACTCGTCTCGACGTCCACGGCTTGAGATGAAGACCGTGAATCCGCCCCTGCAGCTCGCTGCGCGCCTCGTCTTGATCAGGGCTGTCCGCTGGACGGATCGGTCCGCAATCAGAGATGAAGGCGCGGCAGGCACCTTCCACCGCCGCCGAGCGGGATCACCACACCAGTGGTGACTGCGGCCGTAACGCCGCGACTTGAAGGTGGCTCAGACCGGCCCAACACCCGGGGCGGGCCACCGCCCGGTGAGCTTGCCGCCCGGCGGCCAATGGCTGGCCTGGATTCCCAGTTCAGGCGCCCACGGGCGGGCGGAGGCGTCGGCTACGACGCCGCCGCCCGCACCCGAGGCACCCGCGCTGGTCGTGCCGCCCTGCGGCCGGGGCACCCAGGCGCTGGCATCGATTGGGGCGAGATCGCCAGCGCCGACGGCGGCGTCACCGGGGCGGTCACCGCCGGCGAGCCGGTGCGCCGCCGTGGCCCACTGCCCCGGTCCACCCAGATCGGATGCCTGGTGGATGCCAGCGGGCGCCAGCAGCTGCTTGGGCGTCGGGAGAGGACGTGGACCCGTATCCAGCGAGACCGCGCCGTGCACGTCGAGGTCCGGCCCCGCCCCTATGGCGACCGGCTCGACGGCAGGAAAGACGACATCAACCAGCGGACCGGCCATCGGCCGAACGGCGTCGAGTACCGGGTCCAGCGCGGGGCGCACAGCGCCGACGATCGGCTGGGCCACCGAGACGACGCCGGCAACCACCGGCGCGAGCAGGCCTGCGCCCGTAACCTCACCCACCGCCGGCGCCACGGTGGCGACGACCGGGCGCATCACGGGCTCGACCAGCGTGGCCACCGGCGCTACCACCCCGCTGTTGGTCTCACCCACCGCTAGTCGCACCGACGCCGACGGTGTCGCTGCGACGCTTGCCCTGGCCTTCACCGCCGTGCGGGCCGGCCCGGGCCGGCTGGCCCAACGGCCCGGTTCGGCCACCGTCGCCTTATCGGCCTCCGCACTGCCCGCATCGTCGCTTCCGGCCGGCGCCAGCACCCAGGTCGTCGTCTGCCCGTCGGTCGACAATGAGGAAAGGGGCAGTACGGCGTCGACGACGCCGACGGTGTCGAGCAGCCCGCCGATGACGCTGGGGCAGGGCCTGTCGTTGGCGTATGCGGCGTCCGCCGCGACCGCGTTGTACACGGCCCACGCGCCCACCACTCCACCGATCAGCAACACCCCGCGCAACATCGCCTCAGCCACCCGTCGGCCGCGACACTGCATGACGTGCACCTCCCGGCGCCCCCGGGCTGCCGCCCAGGAGCACAGACCCAAATCTTGCCTGCAGCGACGACATGGCTACAGCAGGTGAACCTAGATTCGCGCAATCTGAAGCATGGACATTTGCTTGAACCGGTACGACTTCGCGTTCTTCAGCGCCGCCGTCGGCGCTGCTATGCCTCGTCGGGCGCGAGCGCCGACACACCGTTGTCGGTGGGGGCGACTCACCCCGGCTTACCGCGGTCGCCGCCGCCGGCCAGCAACGCTGCCACCGCCGCTAATGTGACCACGCTGCGTTTGATCGCCATGGTCCCCATCGGTCCCCCTTCCTGCCCCCCATTGTGCGGCATCGATGTGAGTCCCATCGATCGACTGCGGGCAATCCGACGACGAGATCGTGAAGCGCTTGCCCTCTTCTGCTCACGCCTGCTTGGCCTTGCAAACCGACCGAGGCAGAGTCGATTCGTCGCGTTGCGGCGTCCGCAGACCGGAGCCTTGAAGCTTGTCTTCCAACTCGTACCGGAATCGAAGCGCGACAAGGTTCGCATACACCTGGACGTAAACGTGCCGGACGTGGCGGCCACGGTGCAAGGCGTACGCAAGCTGGGTGGCTCGAAGGTCACTGAGGTCCATGAGGCCGGAGACTCGCGGCGGATGATGCGCGATCCGGAAAGCAACGAGTTCTGTCTGATCCCGGTGCGTACCGGCGACGCACGAAGCGCAGCGGAGCCGAGGCCCTAACCCTGAACCCGTGTCCGCCCCTAAAGATCAACCTCAATCGGACGGAGCTGCAGCTCGAAGCTGCGTCCCGATCCAGATGAGCTGCGAAAAGAATGTCACCCGAACGGGTGGGGCCCGGCGCGCACGCGCCGGGCCCCACCGCTGGCCGTACCGTCAGCCGGTCACTTCACCACGTTGTACGCGTCGACCATGCCCGCGCCGTAGAAGCCGTTGCGCTCCCCGCCGGAGCAGGTCGCGTCGTAGGCGTGCGGGCCCGTTGGAATCAGCGGAACCGGGTTGTACACGCCCGCCGGGCACGACTGCGCCACGGAGGTCCGCTCCAGGAACGACGCCAGCTGACCAGGCGTCATGCCCGGGTGGGCCGACAGCGCCAGCGCCGCGACGCCGGTGGCGTGCGGGCCGGACATCGACGTGCCCTGCTTGTACCCCCAGCCGTTGGTCCGGGTGACGGTGTTGAAGGTGGTCGACAGGACGCCGTCGGTGCTGGTGGAGCGGGCACCCTGGGTGCGGAACCGGGTGTCACCGCCGGGAGCGGTGACGTCCACGACCCCCTGGCCGTACGAGGAGTAGTAGCTCTTCCGCCCGGTCGGGCCGACCGCCGAGACTGTCACCACGCCCGGCGCCTCGGCCGGCAGGTCGAGGCAGGCACTGTTGATGGCGCGGGTCTCCGGCGTGCCGTTGTCCGGGCTACCGGCGTCGATGGTCTTGTGCGCCAGGTCGACGTTGGAGTTGCCGGCGGACGCGATGTTGAGCACGCCCTGGCTGCTGGAGTAGCGGATGGCCCGCTGCACCGCCTGCCACACCGGGCGCTGGCGCGCGTCGTTGCGGCAGTTGAACTCCCACGGGTCGATGTAGTAGCTGTTGTTGGTTACCTGCATGCCGTGCTCGGCGGCCCACACGAACCCGCAGACCGCGGCCTCGGGGAAGATGTAGCCGTCGTTGTTGACCACCTTCACCGCGGCCACCTTGACGCCCGGCGCGATACCGGTGACCCCGACGCCGTTGACGGCGGCGGCGATGGTGCCGGCCACGTGGGTACCGTGGTCGGAGGTAGTCGGGTTCCAGGCCGCTTCGCTGGTGTCGACGACACCGCCGAGGCAGGACGCGCTCTTGTCCTTGGCGATCTGGCTGGCCAGGTCAGGGTGGCTGCTGGAGATGCCGCTGTCCAGGACGCCCACGACCACGTTCGGGCTGCCGGCGTTGACAGCCTGGGCCTGCGGGACGCCGATCATCGACATGTCCCACTGCTGGCCGTAGAGGGGTTCCTTGGTCGGGTCGCCGGTGGCGTTGACGACGTCGGCCGCGGAGACCTCCACGGTCTCGCCCTCGTCGAGGGCGGTGCCGAGACCGGTGGTGGCGGCGACGGAGTCGACACCGGCGCCCTTCACCTGCGTGGCGAAGTCCGGGTTGGTGGACCGGACGACGAGCACCCCGATCTGGCCGTAGTCGGCGACCACCGTGCCGTTGGCGGCGGCCACCCGGGCGGCGGCCGTGTCGGTCTTGGCGCCCTGTGGGGCGAGGACAAGAAACGTAGTGTCGGGGCCGACGGCCGCCGCTGGCGCGGATGCGCCGGTGACGGCGAGTCCGGCGCCGAGCGCCGCGGCGGACGCGGCGGCCAGGGTCTTGCGACGGAGGTTCTTCACACACACTCCCGGGGCTGTTCCAGCCGGCCCGAGCCCAGGGCAGGGCGGCCGGCGGGAGACGGACAAGACGCCCGCCTCCGATAGATGAGCGTCGGGAGCCGGCGTGCCGTTACACATATCCGTTCGGCCAGACAGCAACTGTCAGACGGCGGCGAGGATGTGCGGGATCTCGCCGAGCAGCTCACCGGCGCGGAAGCCGATCCCGGCGAACCGCAGACCAGCCGCTGGCCGTTCACCGCGTGGGCGAACGCCGCCCAGCAGGCCTGTGTGGTGCCAAAATACGGTCGTCCCTGATCAGGCGTGCGCGGCCCGCCCGTACGGCACGATCGGTTCTCGTGTCGCTCCGCATGCTCTACCTCGCGTTCCGCCGCACCACCGAATGGCTGGCCCTGCTCGCCCGCGGCAACGCGGCCAACGACGTCGAGATCCTGATCCTCCGTCACGAGAACGCGATCCTGCGCCGACAGAACCCGCAGCCCAGCTTGGACTGGGCTGACCGGGCGGCGCTCACCGCGCTGATCAGGCTCCTCCCCCGCACGCTGTAGGCGCACCAACTGGTCACCCAGCCACGGTCCTCGCCTGGCATCGCCGGCTGGCCGCCCGGCGCTGGACCTACCGCAACCAACCTGGGCGCCCACCGCTCGACCCCGCCATCGTCACCCTGGTCGAGCAGATGGCCCCGTCCTCGGAGGGCTCATCACCGAGTACGAACGCGCCGCATAGACACCCAGCTCACCGGTGTCAGCGGGGTTTTGGAACCCCACGCTGTAGACGTACCGCCACACGCCGTTGACCTTGATGTAGGTCTCGCCGACGAACCATCGGTCACCCGGCGAGTGGCGGCAAAACCGGGCGTCGTCGGCCAGCAGCGGGGTGAACCGCTGCACCCATCGGTAGACGGTGACGTGGTCGACCTCGATCCCGCGCTCGACCAGCAACTCCTCGATGTCCCGATAGGAGAGGCTGTAGCGCAGGTACCACCGGACCGCGACGGCGATCACTTCGGCCGGAACCGGAATCCACCGAGCGCAGACTTCGGCGGCAACGAGGGGCGAGGGCGGGTCGACAGCTTCACCGGTCAAGCCTGCTTCGATCTTGCAAACGCTGAATGCAACAGTGCCAGTCATCTCGTTCATGTTTGCAAAGCTCCGCTCCCGCTTCTGCCACGATCCCGGAGTGGAGCGAAGATTTCGCCGTTGCCACGGCCGAGCGCGCTCAGCCACTTGGGTGCCCTTTGTACCAGCTCGACGGCGGCGCACAACCCGACCGAGGCCATGAGCGCGTTGTCGGGGGCGCCCGCCGCTGCGCGAGATTCTCCCGGAGACGATGGGGCCACTCGACGGAGATCGAATCGACGACGACGTTTCCGAATTGTTACCGAGACGGACCCATCCTGACCTTGCGGTACCTGGCGCCCCGCAGGGCGGCGGCATATGTTGCCCGGGACAACATTCGGACAGCCCACGAGGGCGGCATCGAACCCGCACGTCATGGGGACCGTCGAACGCCCGGATGTGATCTGTTACCGGGAGGCGACATGTGGCAGGGCCGGATCGGCACTCTCGCGTTGATCCTCGTCGCGGCACTCCTGACCGTGCCGCTGAGCATGCCCAGGGCCAGCAGCGCCAGGGACAACCAGGTGGAGGTGTACTCCTGGTGGACCGGACCGGGTGAGGAAGAGGGCCTGCGGGCCATGATCAAGGACTTCGAGACGAAGAACCCGGGGGTTCACGTCGTCAATGCGGCGGTTTCCGGCGGTGCGGGATCGAACGCCAAGGCGATCCTCGCCAGCCGCCTGCTCGCCAACGACCCGCCCGAGTCGTACCAGCGGCACGCCGGATTCGAGTTGGCCGACGACGTACGGTCGGGCAAGGTCGAGGACCTCAGTTCCCTGTATGCCGAGCAGGGCTGGGCGAAGGTCATCCCGCAGGGACTTCTCGACAAGATCACAATCAACGGAAGCATCTATGCGGTTCCGGTAAATATCCATCGAGCCAACCTGATGTGGTACAGCCCGGGCACGCTACGGTCGCTCGGCATCGCGGCGCCGCCCCGGTCGTGGCACGAGTTCCTGCAACAGGCGGTAGCGATCCGGGCCGCCGGCAGGACGCCGCTGACGCTGGGTCCGCAGTGGACGCAGAAGCACCTTCTGGAAACGGTCCTCCTGGGAGAGCTCGGCCCGGACGGCTACGAAGGACTCTGGGACGGCAGGATCCGCTGGACCTCGCCACTGGTCCTGCAGGCGTTGAACACCTTCAAGCAGGTACTGGCCCAGTCCGACATCGCTTCGAGCGCGGCCGACTGGCAGCCTCAGATGGACCGGGTGACCGCCGGCACCGCGGTCTACGCGGTGATGGGCGACTGGAGCTACTCTTACCTGTCCCTGACCAAGAAGCTGCGCTGGGAGCTCGACTTCAACGCGGCGGCAACGCCCGGCAGTGACGGTGTGTACGACTTCCTGTCGGACTCGTTCACGTTGCCCACCGGCACCAGGCGTCCCGACCTGGCCCGTCAGTGGCTGATCGAGTGCGGGTCGCAGGCCGGGCAGGACCTGTTCAATCCACGCAAAGGTTCCATCCCGGCCCGCTTCGACGCCGACCCGGCCCTCTATGGCGGCTACCTCGGCTGGGCCCTGCAACAGTGGCGCGATCCCCGTACCCGCATCGTCGGCTCGCTCACCCATGGCGTCGTCGCCGACAACGCGTGGAACGCCGAGATAGACACCGCGCTCGGCCTGTTCGTTCAGGACGGTGACGTCGGCAAGTTCGCCCGCACCGTGGCGGCGAAGTACCAGGAGACGAGATGACCGGCGCCCCGACGGTCCAACGACACCGTCAGCCGCTCGTCGACGCCCGTGCCGCCAGCCGCCGACGCCGCACGCGCAGGCACGACTCGTGGGCCGGCGGCCTGCTGCTCGTCATGCCCTCCCTGGTGGCGGTTGGCATCTTCGTCTACGGCTTCATCGGCTGGAACGTGCGGGTCTCGTTCACCAGTTGGCGGGGGCTGACCCCGCGCCACGACTTCGTCGGCCTGCGAAACTACGCGGCGCTGTGGGCCGACGAACGATGGGGAATCGACGTCCACAACACCGTCGTCTTCACCGTCGTGTTCGTCGCCGGTGCACTGGCCCTGGGGTTCGTCATGGCGCTCCTGCTGGAAAGGGGTGTGCGGGGAGAAGGCTTCCTGCGCAGCGTCTACCTGTTCCCGATGGCCCTGTCCTTCATCGCCACCGGCATCATCTGGCGCTGGCTGCTCGACAACGGCGAGGGCGCGGAAACGGCCGGCGTGAACCGACTGCTGGCCGACGTCGGGCTCGGCTTCCTGCGCAGTGACTGGCACAGGTCCACGTCCAACTGGGCGATCGCGGCGGTCGCGCTACCGGCGGGCTGGGCGTTGTCGGGATACGTGATGGCACTGTTCCTGGCCGGGATGCGGGCGGTGCCGGACGCCCTGCGCGAGGCCGCGCGCATCGACGGGGCGACCGAACGGCAGGTCTTCTGGCACGTGGTGCGTCCCGCGATCCGGCCGGTCGTGCTCAGCGCGGTGGTCATCCTGGTTCACATCTCCTTGAAGACCTTTGATCTGTTGTACGCGCTGGACCAGCGAAACCTGAAGATCGACTCACCGTCGCTGTACATGTGGTTCACGACGTTCGACGGCGGGTTCTACAACCGGGGCGCCACGATCGCC
>JAOPWA010000214.1 GCA_025965915.1 Dactylosporangium sp.
GGCACCCGAGGAGGTGCGCCGCCGCCCCGCCACCCACATGCTCATCCGGCGACTACTCGACGTCACGTCCGGACAGTCCTCGCTGCTGCTACGTCAAGTCGCCAACCGGGCCGGCATCGCGAACTGACGCGCTGAGGGGCTGTAAGAAGAACGGCTCTGGCGCAGAGACGGTGGTTGTTGGTGTTTTGGTCTACGAGAGCAAGATCCGTTGCTGGAGAAGTGGCAGTCCGGCGCGGCCGTACGTCTGCCGCTTGAGGAGCTTGACCTTGGTGTTGGTGCCCTCCCATGGGTCCGTTGCTGTAGGGCAAGGTCAGCGCGGCCACGACGGCCGTCAGGTCCTTGCGTGGGCCGTGGGCGAAGGTGACGTCTACCCTGCCGCTGGCAGGGAGGGCAGGCCTCGTCGAGCAGGCAGGCATGCGGGAATTGCGTGGTCAGCGCGACGGGTGAACCCCTGCGTCGCGGGTCGGGGCTCGCCTGGCTGTGCGGTGGACTGACTGCGGCCGGGTTAGGCGTGAGCGACTGCGAGTTCGCCGGCGGTGCCGTCGGTGATGGGTGGCAGTCCGAGTATGTCGGCCAGGCCTACGGCATCCAGCTTGTAGCGCATGAACGCGCTGGGGTTGGCCACGGCGAACCGGGTGTTCTGCCGGCAGGCGAGCCGGTAGCCGCCGACCAGCGCGCGCAGACCCATGGAGTCCATGAAGGTCACGCTGCCGACGTCGACGACCAGCCGGTCCGGGCCGGACGTGAGCGCATCGACCAAGGCCTGCTTGAGCAGGTCGGCGGTAGGTAGGTCGAATTCTCCCCGCGCGGTGACAAGCGCGACGCCGTCGGCGCATCGGCGGACGCTCACTTGAGCCGACACCTGATGCTCCGACCCGACCTTCGGGATGCCTGTCCGTTCCGATACGTCAAGGCGGGTCGCCGTTGCGCGGCGAGGGCTGGCCGTCAAGGCTGATGAGAGCGGTGACGGTTGCGCCGTGGCCGTCCTGGTCGGCGTTGGTGATGATGAGGTCGTCGCAGAGCTGCCGGCAGATCCACAGGCCGCGCCCGCTGGTGCGCAACCGGTCAGGGGGCATGCTCCCGACGCTCGGGTCGGTAATGCCAGGGCCCTCGTCGCTGACCCGGCAATACAGCGTGGTGGCGTCGCGCCACAGCCGGAGCCGCCCGGAGCCGCCGCCGTGGCGGATCGCGTTGGTAGCCAGTTCACTGGCCACGATCAGCAGATGCTCGACCTTCTCCTGCGGGACGTCGAGCCGGGGGGCATGCGCGGCCAGAGTGGCGCGCAGCGCGTACAGGCCGTCAACGTCGAAGGGCTCGTCCACCGTGACTACCTCTGGCGTATCGACGCGTGACCGGCGCCTGCGGCCGGTGACCGGCACATCAGGGCTGTTCATGGTCACGTGTCCGTTGTACCCGAAGCTGTGGCGTGTCAACCGCGCCGACGAGCTCCAGCACCGTACCCACCAGCCGCCGGCACGTAACGGTCATCCGCCGCGACGCAGGCAGTGTCGACGCGGTCGCCACGATCACCGCGGCGCAGGCGGCGTCGATGAACTCCAGTCCGGCCAGGTTGATGTGCATGTGCCGGTCCAGCCGCCGGGACTCGGCGAGGGCCTGCTCGAGGATGTCTTGGTGGCGGTAGTCCAGCTCCCCGGCGATGCGTACCCCGGGCGGGCTGTACTGGCGGCAGATGCGTAGCAGCGGATGCTCGTAGTAGACCTGCGCGGCGACGGTCTTGGGATGGGTCTTGGCGGCGAAGGCGAGGGTGACCGCGTCGAAGCGGTCCCGGTCGTATTGGCAGATCAGACACAGCCGGCCGTCGGCGAACAGATCAGCTACCTTCGTTTCGAACCCGAGCAGGTCATCGGCCGCCACCAGGGGCCGGGTGGCCCAGCACATGTCGGCGGTCACCCGCAGACCCGGGTAGCCTTCCCGTCCGGCCCGTTCCAACTCCCCGGCCAGCACCTCCACCATCCCCGACGCGCCAGCCCGGCTACCTAGCAGGGACTGCCCGGTCGCGGCGATATGCAGTTGCCCACGCCGCAGGGCGGCACCGGGGCGAACGGATCGGGTCGTGAGTTCGCCGGCCAGCGCTTGCGGGCTGACCGAGTCGGTCCAGCACACCACCTTCTGTCCGGTGCGTAGACCGTCGCGCACGAAGCCGGCGAGCAGGTCCAGCCGCTCCTCAGCATCGGAGAAGGTCAGGCACGCGTGGTCACCCGCGCCGACCTTGTCCACCACCGCCGTGTCCGCCATTGCCAGGCCGCCCGTTCATCCTCGAAGGTGAACCTACGGTAGAGCACACCGCCGCGCAGCGGACACGACCGGCCGCCAGTAGGTCGTCCCGGCTGCGCCCCCGCTTCCGCGCGATCCGGATGCCGGACAGGTCGCCTCGCGCAAGGCACGGTAAAGACGGGCTGTCGACGGTTGACCGGCCGGGTGAGGAGTGGGCGTCAACCGTTTGGCGCCGGCGCGCCCACCCACAGGATCGGGGCGCCACGAGCCGGTATCGGATATCGATAAGCGGGTGGCGGTCAGGCGGGTGCGGCCGCACCGGTGATGACGCACTCGCCCGGACCGGGACGCTGCAACGCCGGGTCCGGGCGCTGCCCGCCCGGGTAGTGGTCTACCTGGTGCTGGCCGGCTGCCTGTTCGCCGAGCTGGGCTATCTTCAGTTTCGACACACCCTGAAGCATCCCAGCGGTGGCCGTCTGGCTTACCAGGCACTATCGATCGATACACGCCAACACGTAGCGCTGTGTACCAATATGTTCACCGCAGCCATCCGCGCGAGCAGCCGAAACACATCCAAGATCGCTAAGTGCGGCTGGAGTACTGGGGTCCCCGGGTCGGGCGGGTGGCGAGCTCTCCTGTTTTGTCTTTGACGTCGACCGTGAACAAGCGCGTAGCGGTCTTCCTGCCCGTCTTCACCCGCGGCCAACACGGGTCCGGCCCGCCCCCTGCTCGTTCTACTCCACCGCGAACACGACAGCACTACCTGACCGATTACAGAAAGCCGTCAACCGTTACAGGGGATGGTTCTCTCTGTTCTCGGGTCGTAAGGCAGTGCCGGCGGTTGGATAGGCTGCCAAGACAAGGTCGATGAGGGCACGGGCCGCCGCCGTTCGCGAGCGCTCGTTCGAAGTGATCAGCGACACGGTGAACTCAGGACTCGGGTGCACTCGCCGCAACGCCCGCCGGTGCGCCCCAGGAACGGTGGACGGGCTCAGGAACGCGAACCCGAAGCCTGCCCGCACGAGCTCGATCACAGTGGGGACGTCCGCCACCTCTACCGCGGTCTCCCGCTCAATGCCGGCTTCGAGGAAGAGCCGGTCGACGCTCAGTCGGGTGCCCCAGCCAGCCGGGAAGTCCACGAAGCGCTTGCCGTCAAGCTCGTCCAGAGCGATGGTGCGTCGCCTGGCAAACGGATGATCCGGCGGGCAGGCGAGCATCATCTGCTCCGACGCCAGCGGCAGCACAGACAGCCCGCGCGGATATCCGGTCGGCAGGGCAGCGAAGGCGAGGTCGAGTCGGCCCTCGGTGACTTCGCGTGCCAGTTCGGCGGATCCGCCATGCGCTGCCCTGGGAACCAGATGGACCTGCGGCCGCGCACGGTGGTATTCGGTCAACAGCGCGGCGAGGTCGATCAGTGACAGCGATTGCATGATCCCGATCCGCACCGTGCCCCGCAGCTCGCCATGGATAGCGGCGACGGCGTCACGGGCCGCCTCAGCCGCCGCCAGCGTGCGCCGAGCTTCACCGAGCAGCGCCTGACCAGAGTCGGTGAGCTCCACGCGATGCGTCGTGCGGTCGAACAGCCGGCTACCGAGTTCCCGTTCCAACCCGCGAATCGACACCGACAGCGCGGACTGCACCAGGTGAAGGCGCGTCGCCGCGCGGGTGAAGCTCCGCTCCTCGGCAACCGCCACGAAGTGCTCCAGGTGACGCAACTCCACGTCATGCTCCAGGCTGATAACAGAAATCAATTGTCTTCGTTAGCCAGCATAACTGTCACATGGCAGAGTCCTGGCAGGTGTACTACGAGGAGGACTGCTGATCCATGACCGCTACCACCGAAAGATCCGTTCAGCAGGAAAGCCGCACCCGCGCGGGTCACAGCCGACATCATTCCTTCGGGTTCTGGATCGCTGCGCTGGCATTCCTGGTGAACATGGGATTCTCCGCCGTTCCCACGCCGCTGTACGCCCTCTACCAGCGACGGGACCACTTCTCCACGATCATGGTCACGGTCGTCTACGCCGTGTACGCCGTCGGCGTCATCGCCAGCCTGTTCCTCGGCGGTCACGCCTCCGACTGGGTCGGACGCAAGCGGGTGTTCGTACCGGCGCTGTTGGCAAACGTGGCCAGCGCCGTCATCTTTCTGCTCGTGCCCAGCCTGCCCGGACTGCTCGTCGCCCGGATCGTCTGCGGCATCTCGGTCGGCCTGACCACCGCAACCGCCACCGCGTACCTCGGTGAACTGCACCTCGGGATCTTCGCGGGCGAGGGGCCTCGATCGGTGCGCCGCGCGCAGATCGTCGCGACCGCCGCCAACCTCGGTGGTATCGGCTTCGGGCCGCTGGTCTCCGGACTGCTTGCCCAGTATGCGCCGCAACCCTTGCGGTTGCCTTACATCCTCTTCGGCGCCGTGCTGGTCATCCTGGCCCTGCTCGTTGCCCTCTGCCCCGAAACGACACTACGGCCGGACCCCGCGCCATCATGGCGCCCACAGCGCGTCGCCGTACCGTCACACGTGCGACGCACCTTCTTCGCGGCCACCGCGGCCGGGGTGGCCTCTTTCGCTGTCTACGGCGTGTTCAACTCCCTCGCCCCGAGCTTCCTGGCCGGCACACTGCACGAGAGCTCCTCCGCACTGGCCGGCGCCGTGGCCTTCGCCGCATTTGCCAGCGGCGCGCTGGCGCAGATCGCGTTCAGCCGTGCGGGAATGCGGCTCACCCTTCGGATGGGCCCGTTTGTGCTCATCCCTGGTCTAGCGCTGCTCATCGGCGGAATGTGGTTGCCAAGTCTGACGATGTTCATCATCGGCGGGGTGGTAACGGGCGCGGGTGGCGGCCTGGTCTTCCGAGGCGCACTCGCCGCAGCCGGTTCCACCGCGCCGCCGGAGTCACGCGCCGAAGTGCTCTCCGGATACTTCCTCGGCGCCTACATCGGGCTCTCCGTACCAGTCGTCGGCCTCGGCGTCGCCACCCAGTACGCATCCGCGCGAGATGTGATGCTCATCTTCGTAGCGATCGTCACCATTGCCGTCGTGACCTGCACACGCGCGGTGCTTGCCGAGACCAGGCACCAGCGCACTGTCCAAAATCCTTGACACAGCTCAACAGCCCAAACGGACAAGATCGGATCAGCTCCCGGCGGCCTGAGCAACCTAGAAACTCGCCGCGGTTGGAAATCAGTCGGGCGCTCTTCGGGCGGTCGGGTCAAGCCCAGAAACTCCGACTCGACCGCGTTCGCTGACCGCATCTTTTGAACACGGTCGGCTTCAGGGCCGGTGGGGGAACGCCTGGGAAGCGTGCCCGGTCGCAGGTATGACCGAGTTACGAGCCTGCGGGTCGGCGGTGCGGTCGGTGTGATGCCGGTACGCCGCTCCAGCCAGCCGGCGGCGCTCTGCTGGTTCACCGGCATGCAGCACCGCCGGCCGACGTGCCCGCGATAGTTGCGGAATGACCGCGGCGGGCCGCGAGCACGTCGCGGACGCGGGGGATCACCTCGCCGCCGAAGCGGGCCAGTTGGTCGGTCGTCTGCCGCTCGGGCACGAGGTTCACCGTGTCGAAGCGCTGCTCCAGAAGGAACTCCACAATCAGGTCGGCCCAGTTCTCAGCCGTCGCCCGGATCGGCGCGCTGCCCGGTCCCGACAGCACTACCTGGGTCATGGCCCTCGCTGTCTGGCGCTACGCCCGCATGGAAGACAAGTGGATCGCCCGGTTTGACGACAATCCGAGCAACACCCGATAGCCGGGGCGCGGCCGGTCGAATCCGACCGGCCGCCGGGGACGCGGTTCACGGGAAGATGGCGTTCACGATCTGCTCCGCGAGCGCCTGCTGATTGGCGTACGCGCCGGGAAATGCCGACTGTTGCACGGTCTGCGCCGCGACGGTGACGCTCATCTGCACCCAGCCGGGGACCGTGACCAGAACGGCGTAGAACCGGCGGGCGGATTCCCGCGGATCCATCAGTTGGTCGACGCTTCCCCAGTTCGGGCGTTGCTGGAACAGGCCAATCGAGTCGTGGTCGTATCCCACGCCCTCGTTGGCGTGGTTCATCGACCCCGGCACGTTCGGGTTGGCGAGGACGCGCAGGTTGCTTTCCTGCAGAGCGGTGGCGATCGCCACCACGAACGCGCGGCGCGGCAGGTTCATCTGCTTGCCGGCCTCGACGATGGCGACGGCGTTGTCCATCTGGGACTGGCTGAGCCCGGCGACCGGTGCGGGTTTGGTCGGGGAAGGCGGCGCCGATGGTTTCTGTGCCGACGGCTTCTGCGTTGGTGATGCGGTGGTGCGCGGTGGGTTGGTGGGTGGGGCGGTGGTGCGCGGTGGGCTGGTGGGCGGGGCGGTGGTGGGCGGTGGGTTGGTGGGCGCGGCGGTGGTGGGCGGTGGGCTGTCGGGTGGAGGGGCGGTGCGGGTGTGGCTTCGGGATGCTTCCGTGTCGGTGGTTGCCGCACGTTCCGCGTCCCCGGCGAGCACCGGGCCAGCGACCGTCGCGGCGTGCGGCCTGCGGGTAGGCGAAGCATTCGCGGGGGAGACGACACTCCATGAGGCGACACCGATACCGGTGAGCGCGATGCTCGCAACTACGCCGCCCACAAGCGGACGGATCTTCGATCTTTGGGCGTGGCGGCCCTGACGTGAGCGGCGGTGTCGGCTTGACGCTTTACCTGACGGCTGATTGTTTTCGGTGTTGCTTTGCACCCGGCGAGACTAGGTGCGGGCGGGCACGACGTCATTAAGGCATTCTTAGAGGCGGATGAAGAATTCATTGGACCCCGGCTGGTGCGCCTCGTAGGTGCCGCGGGTAACAGCGAGAGCCGCTTGGCAGAGTCAGCACCCACCAGTAATGTCAACGCGTCAGATCCGGTCATCGTTCGCCACTGGTGACGCCGGAGCAGACCCGCCGAGTCGTGTGTAACGAGCCGGGGACCCACCGCATGTTTGGGGTGAATCCGCGGGCCGATGGCCTGTGGTAGGGCGACCTTTCGCGCCCGAATCCGTCAGCTAACCCGGTAGGCGGCAGCGTAAGGAGATCATGCCCGTGCAAATCCCCCTCGCCTCTCGTCCCCGCCAATTCTTCCGTCGTGCCATGTGCGTGCTTCGGGTCGCTCGGCTTCACGCCGGTCCGTGACACCGATTCGTTAAGCCACGCCAGCGTTCTGCGCCGCGAGGACGGTTACGCCGAGCATGATGCCCGGGCATCATCACTGAGCTCCGCTCCCGCTACCCGAAGGGTGCGGGTGCAACCTGCCAATACCGGGTACGCAATGACGCAGTGATTTGCTGGGTCATGTAGCCGGCCTTCACCGCCTCGGATTCTGGACTGGCCATCGCGGGCATCAACCCTGCCGTTTCTGGACGCGTCTGACTGGCTTGCGCCCTGGCACCTGCCGTCGTTGGTCGCGCTAACCATTGTGCCCGCTTTCTGATCGCACGCACCCACTTGACTACGTCAACCCGCACCTGATGTGGCCTGTCAATCGGCGTATTCCGATTGAAGGTCGGCACATTCTCGGAGAACCCAGTGATCCCTTTGCATATACGGAAACAGTCCAGGCACGCGGCGCCCTCTCGCCTGCCCCGAGTAGCGATCGTGTCGACCGGCTTTCTCGCCGCGGCCGCAACGGCTGGCATCATGCTCAGTCAAATCGATGGTCCGCAGGTGGCTAACGCGTCCTCGACCATCACCGCCTCGAACTTGGGTCGAGCCAACGACAGCGTGGCCTCGCAGACCCAGGTGCGCACTGCAGTCCAAGCGGCGCCGCCAACCCAGGCGCAGGCCCCGACGCCGAAGGCGCCCACGAAGGCGCCCGCTCAGGCCCCGACGCCGAAGGCGCCCACGCAGGCTCCGACTCCGTCCCCGCCGACGCCGTCAGCGCCACCGTCGAAGGTGCTCGACTACACGTTCCAGTTGCAGACCACCTACTACTACTGCGGGCCGGCCGCCACCCGCATCGCCCTGACCGCCAGCGGCCACACCCTCAGTCAGGACGAGCTGGCCAGGCAACTGCACACCACGACCAGCGGCACGGACTCCGCCAACGACACCACCCGCGTGCTCAACAACGTCATCGGCCGCAACGCCTACCAGACCAGAGAGATCCCCGGGCCGTCCGCCACGCCGGCGCAGATGGACCAGCTGCAGGCCGACGTCGTCCGCACCATCAACGACGGCCGCGTCATCGTCGCCAACATCGTCCACTCCGTGACCGACACCGTCGGCGTCCGGCACACCTACGACGGCGGCCACTTCCTGACCATCGCCGGCTACAAAGACGACGGCCGGACCGTGAAGGTCGCCGACAACGCCAACCCCAACGGCGACGGCACGTACTGGGTCACCACCATCGACATGGCCAACTGGATGGCCACACACGGATACTCGTACTGATCCATCACCCGAGCGCCGGC
Source organism: Dactylosporangium sp. (assembly GCA_025965915.1). GTDB lineage: Bacteria > Actinomycetota > Actinomycetes > Mycobacteriales > Micromonosporaceae > Planosporangium. Next base: position 8,641 of record JAOPWA010000214.1, read on the forward strand.
ACGAAAGGGCCGGCGCTCGGGTGATGGCGAGGCACGGGACATGTCCTCAAGTCTCGTCCAGCTTCGGCCGGAGAACAGCCGATTGGGGCAGCCAGGACCCCTCAAGGCGGGCCGCCGGCTGCGATGGCCTTGACTCCATTGAGAACTGGCTACACGGCGCGGAGGCACCGGTGGCGCACACCTGTACTGGAGTCGAACTGTTGGTTCACTCTCGGAGATGGTGACGTGGTCAGCGGCGGCGTGATCACCAACGCCGCGCTGTACGCGCTGCTACGGATACCCCGGCGGCCTCTCGGCCTCAGTGCAGGTATCGGCCTCAGTGCAGGTAATTGAGCCTGACCTGCTCACGGTCGGTAACCTCAACCGCTACGCGCTCGCGCGTCGATGCCGCAGTGGCCGGCGACCTATGCTGAACAAGCTTCGCCGTCACGGTAGAGCAGGTTGAAGCGCAGGTGCCACCGCACCGCAACGACGATCACCTCGACCGGGAACTGGAACCCGGCGAACGCCGCCTTCGGAGGAAACCAGGGCGAGGACTGTCCGACAGCTTCACCGGTCACGCCCGCCTCGATCCTGCCAACGACCAACGCAACAGAGCCCTTTCCGAGCCGCACGTGTTGGTGCAAGCCTTGCCGGGTGCGTTCGGTGGAAATGCCGGGACGCCTCAGCGGGCTTAGGCTGCGCGTTATGTCCACTTCGTCTTCTGAGAGCGGTAGGGACAAGGGGAAGGCACCTGTGCCCGCCCGTAACGACGATAGGTCGGCACCGCCCGGCCGATCTACCGACGATGGGTCGGCACCGCCCGGCCGATCTACCGGCGGTGGCGGGTCGCACCGCCGCCGTCCCCCTTGGGGCTGGATTGGTTTCACCGCAGGTCTGGTGCTGCTGCTGGTCGTGACTGCGGGCGCCGGTGGCGCCTTCTTGTACTACAGGAGTGTGGATTCCGGCCTGCGGCGCACTGATGCGTTCAGAGGAGCCCACAACCCGCGTGCGGTCAAGGCAACCGGTGGGGCGCAGAACATTCTGCTGCTGGGCAGCGACTCGCGTGCAGCGGACGACCCGAATCACAAGCCCGAGCCGGGGGACGCGCACACCGACACGATCGTCGTGATGCACGTCGACGCCGCGCGCGAGAAGGCGTACCTGATCTCCATACCTCGGGACCTGTACGTGTATGTCCCGCGCAGCCCGGCCCACCCTGAGTTCGGCGATACCACCACGAAGATCAACGCGGCGTTCGCGTGGGGCGGCGTGCCACTCGCGGTCCAGGCGATCGAAGGCTATACGGGGGTACGTATCGACCATGTGGTCATGGTCGACTTCGAGGGGTTCAAGAAGGTGGCCGATGTCCTCGGTGGCGTCGACGTGAACAACGGCCGGGAGTTCACCTCGATCGCCGAGCCGTACTACCGGACCTTCCAGAAGGGCACCATCCACCTCGACGGCGCCGCGGCGCTGGACTACGTGCGTCAACGTCAGCAGTTCGCCGACGGCGATTTCACCCGAATGTGTCACCAGCAGCAGTTTTTGAAAGCGCTGCTGGACAGGGCGACCAGCACCGGCACACTGAGTAACCCGCGCAAGCTGGACGCTTTCCTGAAGTCCGTGACCAAGACGCTGACGGTCGACAACGGCTTCTCGCTGGCCAGCGCCGCGCTGCAGTTCCGCAACATCGGCAGCACCGACCTGACGTTCCTGGTCAGTCCCAACCTTGGGCCACAGATGATCGGTGATCAGAGTGTGATGGCGCCTGACGACGCGAAGGCCAAGACGCTGTACGCCGCGGTCGTCAAAGACAGGGTCGCCGGCTGGATCTCCCAGAACGGCACCGGCGCCGAAGAAGTCGAGTCGGGGGCCTGCGCAGGGCAGTGATCTGCGGTCCAGACACCCGGGGTGGCTACCTACCCCGGGTGTTCGCATACGTATCGGTGTCTGTTGGGTTCATTAGCGTCCGCTGCCGCCGCGGTGACCGCGTAGCGCCATATAGGTGCAAGGTGATAAATGACTTAACCTATGTTTTAACCATCCGATATAGGCCATAGCGCTCCTGGCTTCCCCGCCTGTTCAGGGACCTCCCACGGCGGGGCCACCGTCTTCGTCCCTACTCCTGCCAGGAGTAACGAATGCCGCCTCACCGCCTCCATGCGTCCGTGCTCCTCACCGTCGTTCTTGCTGCCGTGCTCGTTGTCGCACTCGGCATGTGGATCGGCGGCAGCTATGGCGAACGCAGAGCGTCAGACTCCTCAAAACCCCGCAACCATGGCCACTCGCGTGCTGTCGCCGGGGCCGCCGCTCCCCATCCATCCCTGGCGCCCGCAGCGGCCCTACCGCCACCCGCTGCGATATTCACGCCCGACGTGGTGGCGAAGACCACCAGCACCGACGGGGTGGCCCTCACCTTCGACGACGGGCCGGACAACCAGACCATGCCCCTGCTCGACCTGCTGCGCGCCAACGGCGTGAAGGCGACGTTCTGTGTGATCGGGGAGAACGTCCAGCAGCACCCCGACCTGGTGCAGGCGATCGTGCGCGACGGCCACACCCTGTGCAACCACACCTGGAACCACGATCTCGGCCTGGGACAGCGGTCAGCCGACGAGATCCGCGCCGACCTGCAGAAGACAAGCGACGAGATCCACAAGGCCGTCCCCGGCGTCCCGATCAAGTACTTCCGCCACCCGGGCGGCAACTTCACGCCCACGGCGGTGCAGGTCGCCCAGGATATGGGGATGACCTCGATCGACTGGGACATCGACCCAACCGACTGGGATACCGCCACCTACTCCGTCGGTCCGACAATGGTCAGCCAAATCGTCGAGACCGTCGAGAATGGCGTCCAGCCCGGCTCGATCGTGCTGTCCCACGACGGCGGCGGCGACCGGACCAGCACCGTCGCGGCGTACGAAAAGCTCCTGCCGTACCTGCTCCAGGACAAGCACCTGCGCCTGGTACCGCTGCCCACGTAATCCCACAGGAATGACAACGGATATCTCCTGCCACCCAATCCCAGGTTCTCTCCCGGCCGGTGACGACGCAACCTGTGTGAGCGGTGGGACGCGGCCCGACCGCGGAATGCCTGAGGGTCGGCGTGGAGATCTGAGCCTTCCCGAGCCGGGTGGGTCAATCGGATCGGTGGGTGAGGGCGAACCGTACGGTGCCATTGGCATCGACGACGGCGTCGAGTTCCTTGTCGTCGAGCAGTCCGGCCGCTTCGGGGGACAGGAACAGTCTGACACCGGAGGCGTCGAGCACCTGGTCGGCCTCGTGCGGCTGCGGTTCCAGTGTCAGCATCAGTTGGCGGGTTGCCTGGTCGGCGGCGATGCGCAGCCCACCGCCCTCGGGTACCTCTTCGCGGACGGTGAGGTCCCGGATTACCGCGGTCGCGTTGTCGGTCAAAGCAAGCATGGTGAGCTCCTGGTGATGTCCTCGTCGCCGGTTGTCCGTTGTGATGGCACCGGGCCCTCGGGGTTCAGGGCAGGACGCCCGTCAAGACCGCCCCGTGCACAATGGTTTGGTCCGTGCTGACCCGGTGGCCGGGCCAGGCTGGTGGAGATGTTGGGGCGCAGCGGTGGACGCCGTCGGGCGCGGTCGCCGGTGTCCACCGCGTGCGTCCGACCTCCGGCCGTAACGCGGAACATCCGATGAGACCCGGTGCTTCTTTGCGGCGCATAGTCGGCTCGTCTGGTGCCAACGGTTGCCGGTGAGAGTGATTTCGTCCAGCGTGCCTGCACGCAGGGCGCAGTCGCCCTCCGCTCCGCCCCGCGGAATCGGGACCGGCCGTCGATTGGAGCAACGCCGGTTGCGTTGCCGGGTTGTTCGGAGTCGCCCAGAATCTGGTCATGGGGTGCGAGCCGGGTGCGGCTGAGGTGTTTGAGTGGTTGGGCCTGGCGTGGGCCGACCGGTGGCTGACCGAGCTCGGTGCGACCCCGAGCGCTCTCGGCGCGGTGCACCGGCTCGCCGCCGTGGCCGACCTGCGTGTCGTGGACTTGGCCGGTGAGGCGCTGCGCTACGGGTTGATGCGCTCGTTCCTGCTGCACGCGTTGTTGGTGCGTGGCGACTGCGTGAACCTCACCCCGTTCGCAGACGATGTGCCGCTCGGGCAGTTGGCCACGGTCGGCGTGTACTGCAGTGACGTTCGCCGCCAGCGGGAAGCTGGCAGCCCGTTGGGGAGCAAAGCCCATGGACCCGGCTGCCACCACCACAAGCACCTGCGCGGCGACGACGATCTGCTGACGCTAGGCGAGTGGGTCGAGCGGCTATCCGCCGTAGCCGGGGAATCCTCCCGGTTACCCGGCGTGTGCGTGTGCAGCAGGTGCGGCGGGTTCGCTATCCGCCGTCTGAACACCTTCCAGCTGCGCTACTGGCGTGCCGTGCACCAGGTGTACGAGGCGAAAAAGGCTATTGCAGAGCGCGAGCGACACCTGGCCGGCGCGTGCGAACCGACCCGGGAGCCCGAACGTGGTGACCGGGCGCGGGCAACGCGGACGTTCACGGACGTCGGCGTCGTGCTCAACCGCTACGACGACGAGCCGGCCCTGGCCGAGTACGTGAAAGATCTGCGAGTCCGACACGAGGCACTTGCCCGTCGGGCCGACATGAGGCTGTAGCCGACAACCGCCGCAGCGGCAAGGAAGACCACGACGAGGTCCATGGCTGCGGTCGCGATCGCTGGCGACGACCCGGACCTACGCGCGGTGTTCACCCGAGTGCTACCGGTGGCTGCTGGCCGAGGGACTGACTCGGCCGCCGCGCTCAATAGTGGGAACCAGCCCAAGCCGGGGTGATCGGCGGGGGAACGCAAGGGCCGACGGTGCCGTTGTGTGCGACACTCCCCGGGCCACATCGATGGGGAGGCGAGATGGAACTGCAACAACTCCAGGCCCAGCAGCGGTTGATTGTCCGCCAGCGCGTACGGCTGATGGTCAACCAGTACGAGGTGCGGGCCGCTGGGCCCGATGGGGCCGAAGGTGAGCTGCTGGCCTTTGCCCAGCAGAAGCGGCTCGCGTTCAAGGAGCAGGTGACCCTGTACTCGGACGACGGCAAACGCCAGCCGGTCCTCGGGTTCCGGGCGCGCCAGGTGATCGATCTCGGTGCGACGTACGACGTGACCGACGCCGCCGGTACCCCGGTCGGGCTGTTCCGCAAGGACTTCGCGAAGTCGTTGCTGCGCTCGACGTGGCATGTCGAGCAGCCCGGCCTGGGCGTCGCCACCGGGCAGGAGCGCAACCTCGTCGTGGCGTTGCTGCGGCGCTTCGTGGATTACTTGTCGTGGCTGCCCTATCACTTCGACTTCACTGTGGATGGTCAGCCGGCGTTCTCGGTCGTGAAGAAGTGGGGCCTGCGCGACAGGTACGTCGTCGATGTCCATGACCCGCGTCTGGACCGGCGGCTGGTGATCGCGATGGCGGTCGGTCTGGACGCACTGCAGAGCCGCTGATCCGGTTGAGTCCTCCCTCCGTGGTCGACATCGATCAAACTTGTGGCCGGGTCTGGCAGAACGTCGCCGCCGCCGGACGATCCTGGCGGCGACCGTTGTGTGCGTACCGGTCGTCGAGCGCGACGACGAGCCGAACCTGGTCTGATTCAATTGTCTCGACCTGGACGGCTGGCGGGTGGAGGTGTACCGATCACCCGAGCCGCAGGTCAGAGGCCACGCGACGAGTATCGGCACCGTACACGGGTAACGCGGCAAGATCGTCTCGGCGGTCTGATCGGCGAATATTCGCAGGCCGCACGAGGCGACCGACTTTCTGGCACCCACACGCCTAGCAGGTGGCGTTCCACCCAGTACATACCTCTTTGGACAACAGCGTGGAACCGGCCGCGTCAAGTGGCTGCAACGTGCGCGATCAACACGACCGCCACGTCCACGTAACACTGCGGTGACCAACTTACGGTTCCATGATCGCACGTTCGTCCCTCCGACTGTACGGAGCGCAAGATTGGATGACACCGCGTCCACCCCGCTGACCACCACCCGCCGAACGATGTTCCGTGTCCTACCGGCGGCCGCCGGTGCGCTGGCGTTGACGGCCCTGCCATCCGGAGTCGCTGCGGCCGCCCCAGCGGAGACCCCGACTGACGACGCCTCCTTCCCCGTCGACCTGGAGACCGCGACGGTCGCCGACCTGACCCGGCTGATGGACCAGGGACGGATCACCAGCGTCCAGCTCACGAAGGCGTATCTGGGGCGCATCCACGCACTGGATGCCGCCGGCCCCGCGCTGAACACGGTGCGTTGCCTCAACCCCGACGCGCTGGAGGAGGCGCGTGCCGCCGACGCGCAACGACGCAAGGGCGGACGTCACAGCCCTCTGCTGGGTATTCCCGTGCTGCTCAAGGACAACATCGACGCCGTCGGCATGGCCACCACGGCCGGCTCGGTGGCGCTGGCGAACTCCCATCCGGCAACGGATGCGCCGCTGGTCGCCCAGCTGCGCGCGGCCGGCGCGGTGATTCTGGCCAAGGCGAATCTCACCGAGTTCGCGAATTTCCTCACCAACGGCATGCCGGGCGGCTACAGCTCATTGGCGGGGCAGGTGCTCAACCCGTACGACGTCAGCCAGACGCCGAGCGGGTCCAGTGCCGGGTCCGGTGCCGCAGCAGCGGCTGGCTTCGCCGCGGTCGCCATCGGCACCGAGACGTCCGGATCCATCCTCAGCCCCGCGGCCGCCAACTCGGATGTGGGCGTCAAGCCGACCGTCGGGCTGATCAGCCGTACCGGGATCGTGCCGATCGCGGCGAGCCAGGACACGGCCGGACCACTGGCACGGACCGTCGCCGACGCCGCGGCGCTGATGACCGTCATCACCGGAACCGACTCGCAGGATTCGGCGACCAAGGACAATCCGCTGGTCGGGCACGACTTCACCAAGGACCTGTCCACCACCGCGCTCAAGGGCGCCCGGATCGGCGTCGTGGCCAGCCAGGTGCCGGCCGACGGCACCGACAACCGCGCCGTGTGGGATGCCGCCCTTGCGGTACTCACCGCTCGTGGAGCGACGCTGGTGAACGTCACTTTGGACACCTCGAGCAGCATCAGCGGCGGCTCAACCGTGCTGACCTACGAGTTCAAACGCGACCTCAACGCCTACCTGGCCCGGCTGCCGAAGAACGCCCCGATGAAGTCAATGGCCGACATCATTGCTTACAACAACGCGCACAGTGCGCGGGCGCTGAAGTTCGGCCAAGCGCGCGCCCTGGCCTCGCAGGCGATCGACCTGAGCCCGGGCAGCGCCAACACCCTCAAGTACCAGTCCGACCGGGCGCAGGACCTCAAGGACAGTAAGGACCGCATCGACGCGGTCATGGCACAGTACAACCTGACGGCCCTGCTGTTCGCCAACAGCGGCAGCGCCGGCATCGGCGCCAAGGCCGGCTACCCCTCGGTCAGCGTGCCCGCCGGCTATCAGGCGGCGAACCGCCGGCCATTCAATATCGCCTTCCTGGGCAAGGCATGGAGCGAGCCGACTCTCCTGGGATACGCGTACGACTACGAGCAGGCCAGCAAGTTGCGCCAGCCGCCCTCGGCGATCAACCCGACCCTGTTCGACCGCTCGGGGCTGTGACAACCTAGCGGCGTCCGCGCAACGAGGATCGCCCTCCCCGGCCGCGGGTGGCCGACGCGCTCGCGGCCACCCGTACGGCGATCCGCCCGCCGCCCGGTTGAGCTTCGTTGGGCGCTGTCGCGTTATACGGTCCAGCGTGGACCCGCACGGGTTGTTCGTCGGGAACCACCCGATACCCGTACCTGCTGCGGAGTGAAGTTGTTCGGGGAGCAACCGCCGTACAAGTCGACAGCGACGTGGCGTACGAATGGCGAAGATCGTGGAACCGCAGTCCGCCCGCCGCCTTCGGGGAACAGGCGCGTACCGAGGTCGGTCACCCACGCCTGTACCGCAAGCTGCTGCCCCCAGCTTCACCGACCTGCTGACTCGGTACAGTTTGGACGGCAGGGGCCGGCCGCCGACCTCGGACGTTGAGCTGACTGGACGCCCCCGTCGGGGCGTCCAGTCAGCCCCTATCGGTCAGGGCAGCAGGGACTTGGGGATGTACGCGGTGACGACCTTGTTGCCGTCCACCGCCTCGGCGATGATGAAGTCGACCGCCAGGCTGCACAGTGCGTATGCGTCGGCGTTGCTGAGCATCCCATTGGTGACCTCGCGCAGCAGGCCGATGGCTTGCAGGGCGGAGATCTGCAACGCGATGTCCAGGTCGGCGTCGATGCCCATCGCCACGATGTGGTCCGGCAGTTCGGCCCGCGGGTATTCCAGGCTGGCGCCCTTGCGGACGACGAACTGCGCAGTGAAGGACATCGAGTGTTCCACCGCGGTCTGGTCGATCTCGCCGTGGCCCTGGGCGCCGTGGGTGTCTCCGACGTAGAACTGGGCGCCGGGCTGGAACACCGGCAGGAACAGCTTCGAGCCGGCGGTGAGGTCCCTGACGTCGAGGTTGCCGCCCCACCGGTTGGGCGGGTTGGCGGAGACGAAGCCGACCTCCGTCGGCGGCGCGACGCCGGTGATTCCCGCGAACGGCTTGAACGGCACCCGGATACCGGGCGCGAACTGGTAGTACCGATGCTTGCTGTCCAGCGTGAGCAGTCGGACCGACGACGCGGTGAGCAACTTGCCGGCCAGCACACCACTGTTCGGGCCGGTGCTGTTCACGCCGTACGGCACCCGCGGCGAGACGTCGAGGATGCGGATCTCCAGTACGTCGCCGGGCGCGGCCTCCTCGATGTAGAGCGGCCCGGTCAGCACGTGGCCGCTGGAGCCGGGGGTACGGGGAATGGTGTGGATGTCTTCCAGTTCGGGGAGCACCTGGTCGGCGGGCACACCCAGAGCCTCGAAGTAGGCGACCGGGCCCTGGGCCGCGGACACGCCGGACTGGTTGATCGCGTCGATCTTGACGACCGTTCCGGAGGGGACGGTCAGCACTGAGGGCCGGCTGGTGGGGAACCAACCCCACAGCGCGGTCTCCTTGGTGGTCTTGAGTAGCGCGTCGTACGGGATCTTTCCGGGCCGGGCCGGCTCGGCCGGCGCCGCGAAAGCGCGCCCTGAAGGCAGCGCCGTGCCGAGGGCGAGACCGGCCCCGGTCGCGCCGGCGGCGCGCAGCAGGCTACGCCGGCTGAGCATGGACCGGGCCAGTTGGGTGGACTTCGTCCGACCAAATGGTTTGGGGGGATTCACTCAGTTGCCTTCCGAGTAAGGGGCGGAGTGCCGGGAAGATCCTTTCGATAGGTTGTTTCGGTCGGGCCGCTCCCGTGCATCGAACTCGTTACACGACATGTACCCCTCGTGTTTCGCGTTCCTGGATGGTCATGTTTCGGCTGCGGCCCAGGCCGCGTGGACGGTTCGGGTTTCGTCGGGTGTTACCTGGTCGAGGGCTTGAGGTCGATATTTCGCGGCGATGATGACCTCCGGAGTTGATCGTCATGCCCTCGAACGACGGCTCGGTCGTGGTTACATGCCGGTCGGCGCGGTGGGCGGACGTTGCCGCGCCCCTGGCGTACCTCGGCCTGACGTTCGTGCTGCTGAACCCGGTATGGGACGACCCGAACGGCCGAATGATCGCCGACAAGGTGCAGGACCAGTCGCAGTTCGAATGGATCCTCGCGCGTGCCGCCCGCTCGCTCGCCCTGTGGGGTGCAAACTCCCGGTCAGGGCTGTGAGCAGGGATTATGCGTTTCTGGCACGCTGCCAGTCGTGGTGGTCCGTGCGCTGGCATTTGTGATCGTCCGGTGCGTTTTGGGCCTGGCTGGCCTCGGTCCGGCGCCGGATGCTAAGGATCTGGAGATAGCTGTGCTGCGCCATCAGCTGATGGTGGTACGCCGGATCTTGCGCTGTCACCACCTGGGCCGGCACCCCGGCGCGGCAGGTCGAGTTGGACCGCGTTCCTGCGCGCTCAGGCAACCGTCACCCTCACAGCCGGGTCGCGTACCGACGTGACCTTCCCACCCACGCCTGCAGGCTGACCACACGATCTGGGCCGACACGGCCGCTGCCGCTAACCTGATGCCATGAGACCGCCTGAATTGACTCCCCGTCAGGTTGCCGCGCTGGTGGCCATCACCGGCGTGTTCTGCAGCGGTGTCGGCATCACCGTCGGCGCAGTCATCCGCGACCACGCGCAGCCACCCCTCGGCGTGTCCGCGATCGCACCGTTCCGATCGCAGGCGCCCGCCCCGGTCGCCGCTACCCGCAACGGCGGATCAGACCCGACGGCCAGTCCGAGCCAGCACGCTCCCGTGAACGCCGGAGCCGAAGTTGCCATGACCGGCCCGACCGTCCAGCCCAGCGTGCCCCGCTTGTGAGGCGACCGGCGCTGTTGCATTGAGCGATCTTCAAGATCACTGGACGCAGAACTTCTTGTGAGATCGAATTCAGTCGCTCGACTCGGTCTATGAGATCGGGACAAAAGTAGCCCTATTGCCCGCAGTATTCGGCTACGGGTGGTTGTTGTCGCCTGCCTTCAGGCTCCTGGGTGCAGCCTGGTGGGAAATCTGCGGCGCCAAGATCGAGCGATGGGTTAATGCGACAGCGCCCACCGTCGTGTTCGACGCGGTCTTTGCCCGCCGCAGACGTCGAGGTGCTCACCACGCCGGTGCGGGCACCGTGGGCCATTGCGTACGCGGAGCGTTGGGTCGGCACGGTACGCCGTGAACTGCTCGGCCGGATGCCGATCTTCGGGCGTCGCCACCGGTGGTCGGTGCTGGTCGAGTACGCCGATCATGACAACCGATCGTCCGCACCGCTCGCTGGGACAGGCGCATTCGAGGTTGCTGAGCACGATCCTCCGGACGTGTTGCATTGCGTCGACGTCCTGCCACCCTTCCTTGTTCGGAGAGTGCCCAAAAGGTACTGACCGTGCTCGCAGGGCACGCCGAGTAGGGAACGTGGGCCACGGACCGGCCGGTCCAGGGCAGCTCTGCTGTCGGTCAATGCCAGGTGAGGGCAGCAGCACGTCACGCGCGAAAACCTCTAGCGAGTTGCGATCGGCCCGCGCTCATCGGTGACTGTCGGCACTTGGTCCGCGACTCTTCGTGAATCCATCGAAGATCGAGATTGTACTGTCCTATTAGGCCGATCGATGGAAATAAAACTTATTTTTTCCTTTTCTCAATCTTATGTACTTCTTGCAGCCTATACAGCAGTGCGTGACGTGCCATAGCTTCTTGCGGATCGGAGCGCTCCCGACCTGCTCAACCCCCCCGGCACCAAGGAGCACAATGACCCGCCCATTCCGCACCCTCGGCGCTGCCGGCCTGCTGCTCGCGGCGTCGATTGGCGCCGTCGCCGTCGGTGGCACCGCGCACGCCGACACTCAGATGTGCGACAAGTTCATTTCGACGACCATCCAGAGCCGCTACGTTGTGATGAACAACCTCTGGGGCGCCGACACCGCCCAGTGCATCAACACCACGAGTGGCGGCTTCGCTATCACGACGGCCAACCACAACAAGCCCACCAACGGTGCGCCGGCGTCGTACCCCGCGATCTATTACGGCTGCCACTACACCAACTGCTCACCTGGCACCAACCTGCCGATGCAGGTCAGCCAGATCAGCAGCGCGACGAGCAGCATCAGCTACTCGTACCCGGGCAGCGGCGTCTACGACGCCGCCTACGACATCTGGC